>JBEKAP010000029.1:0-15358 GCA_050015875.1 Candidatus Dormibacteria bacterium
ACGGCCAGCCGGGAGGGCCTCGAGGAGCCGGAGGCGGGTGAGCCGGGCACCGCCCGCACCGTGGCCGGCCATGCGCCGCCCCCGCCCCCGGGGAGCCGCGACCTGGAGGCGGCGATGGGAGAGCTCCTCTTCGCGGCGGTCGCCCTCGCCCGCCAGCTCCGGGTCAATCCCGAGGACGCCCTCCGCGGGCGGGCCGTGAGCTTCGCCGACCGCTTCCGGAGGCTGGAGACGGCGGCGCGCGCCGACGGTGCCGACCTCCACGATCTGAGCCCCGAGGAGTGGCGCCGGCGCTGGGAGGCGACCGCGTAGGCGCGACGAGTATTTGACGAGTATTTGCAGACCCGTTGCGGTTTCGGGGAGGTCGTAGCAGACTACGGGTCCCGCGGCCAATTCCCGCCCACGTCCCCCAAGGCCCGCAATGAACGTCCCTGGTCCTCAGCGACCCCGCCCCTTCACGGCGCGACGGATCCTCGCACTCGTCGTCGCCGTCGCCTGCGGCTGGGTCGCCTACGCGCTCTACGGCGCGGCCGCCACGGACCATGCCGCCCAGGCCCGCGTGACCCAGCTGCAGGACGCCAACGCCGTCCTCGCGGCGCAGATCTCGCAGCGCGCCCAGGAGGTCACCGAGGCGCAGAGCTCGCCATGGCTGGAGAACCAGGCGCGCAAGCTCGGCTACCACCTGCCCGGCGAGAAGATCTACGTCCTCGACCCCGGAGCCAAGTCCGCGCCCACCTCGGGCGGCCTCAACGCCGCGCCCCCCACCTTCAGCCCCACCCCGCTCCCGACCCCCATTCCGACGCCCACCCCGACCCCGTCGCCCGCGCCGCCGCCGCCGAGCCTGGTGCCGGCCAGCCCGACCTCGGCCGTCGCGTCGCCGTCCCCCAGCCCCTGACGAGCGCCGGTCGTGCGGGACCCCGGCGCAGCGACGGCGGCCCGGCGGTTCCCGCTTCCCGAGGTCTCCGGCGGCTCGGGACCCCGCGCCACTCCGGCGTGGGGCGCTCTCCCCGCGCAAGTCCGGCGTGGAGCGCCCGGCCCGCGCTATGCTCCCGATGCGGCGTGGAGCAGTGGAAGCTCGTCGGGCTCATAACCCGAAGGTCGCTGGTTCGAATCCAGCCGCCGCAACCACTTCTCCCTCCTGCGTCGGTGCCGATGTCGCAGCTGTCGAGCATCCGGCTCCCGGCGCCCCCTCCGGCGGTATAGCTCAGGTGGTAGAGCGCCCGGCTCATACCCGGTATGTCCCTGGTTCGACCCCAGGTACCGCCACGTGGGCCCGGCAGCTCCCTCCCGGTGAGCGGGTGGCCGCCGTCGGCCGGGTCCGTCGAGCCGTCGCCTCTGCCGCCGATAGGCGCGGCGTCATCCGCGCCGGTGAGACGGTGGTGGTCGCCTGCAGCGGCGGGCCGGACTCGACCGCGTTGGTCGATGCCCTGGCCCGGCTGGCCCCGCCCCGCGGCTGGCGCCTCCACGTCGTCCACGTCGACCACGGGCTGCGGCCGGGGTCCGCGGCCGAGGCGGGACCGGTCGCGGAGCTGGCCGGCCGGCTCGGCCTCGGCTTCGAGGCGGTGAGGGTGCAGGTCGAGAGCGGCCCCTCGCTCCAGGACCAGGCCCGCCGGGCCCGTCACGCCGGGCTCGCCGCGGTCGCCGACCGCCTCGGTGCCACCGCCATCGCCCTCGGCCACACCGCCGACGACCAGGCGGAGACGGTCCTGATGCGCCTCCTGACCAGCGCCACCCCCTGGAGCCTGCGCGCGATGGCGGAGCGCGAGGGGAGGCTCGCCCGCCCCCTCCTCCGCGTCTGGCGCCAGGCGACCCTGGACTACTGCGCGGCCCTCGGGCTGGAGCCCGTTGACGATCCCAGCAACCGCGATCCCCGCTTCCTGCGCAGCCGGGTGCGCCACGAGCTCCTGCCCGCCCTGGAGGGCGTGTTCCCGGGAGCACGGCGCCGGCTGGCCACCCTGGCGCTGCGGCAGCGCGATCTCCTGGAGGGAGGTGGCGTGGCCGGGCCCGGCACGACCGGGAACAAGCCTGTCAGTCCCCGATCGCGGCTCCCGCGCAGTTCGGAGCCCCTGCTATAGACTGGCTCGGATGCGCAATACCCGGCGCCCCTTTTCCTGGATGCTCGGCGTACTCCTGGTCGTGGTCGTTCTCGTGGTCTTCTACGGCCGCTCCGGGCCCTCGTCGACCACCATGTCGAGCGGCCAGCTGCAGGCGGCGGTCACGCTCTGGCAGACCAACCACACCGCGCCCAAGGCCATCGCCAACAGCGCCAGTGACGAGACCCACATCAGCAGCGACGGGAGTACGGTCACCTGGTATGACAATGCGGGGACCCTCTACACCACCACCATCGGCGACAGCGATCAGGTCACCCATGAATTCGAAGACGCCGGTTACACCAACTACACAGACGATGGGAGCAGCTTGTCCGACGTCCTGATCAGCCTCCTGCCGACGCTGGTGCTCGTCGGGATCATGGTGTTCTTCGTCTGGTGGATGCTCCGGCAGAGCCAGTCGGGGAACAACCAGGCGATGTCCTTCGGGCGCAGCCGGGCCCGGCTGCTTGCCGGCGACAAGCCGTCGGTCACCTTCATGGACGTCGCCGGGGTCGACGAGGCCAAGCAGGAGCTTGGCGAGATCGTCGAGTTCCTCAAGTACCCGGACAAGTTCACCGCCGTGGGCGCCCGCATCCCCAAGGGCGTCCTCCTGGTCGGACCTCCGGGGACCGGCAAGACCCTGCTCTCCAAGGCGGTGGCCGGGGAGGCGGGCGTGCCCTTCTTCAGCATCTCCGGCTCGGAGTTCGTGGAGATGTTCGTCGGGGTGGGTGCCAGCCGGGTGCGCGATCTCTTCGACCAGGCCAAGAAGAACTCTCCCTGCATCGTCTTCGTGGACGAGATCGACGCCGTCGGCCGCCAGCGCGGCGCCGGCCTGGGCGGCGGCCATGACGAGCGCGAGCAGACCCTCAACCAGCTGCTCGTCGAGATGGACGGGTTCGAGACCGCCACCCACGTCATCGTCATCGCCGCCACCAACCGTCCTGACGTCCTGGACCCCGCCCTGCTCCGTCCGGGACGCTTCGACCGCCACGTGATGCTCGACCGTCCCGACATCCGCGGACGTCGGGCGATCCTGGAGGTCCACTCCCGGAACAAGCCGCTGGACCCGGCCGTCGATCTCGAGGTCCTCGCCAAGCAGACCCCCGGGTTCTCGGGGGCCGACCTCGCCAACCTGATCAACGAGGCGGCCATCCTGGCCGCGCGTCAGAACCGCAAGCTGGTCAGCATGCCGCACCTGGAGGAGGCGATCGCCCGGGTGATCGCCGGCCCGGAGCGCAAGAGCCGGATGATCAGCGAGAACGAGAAGGCCACCATCGCCTATCACGAGATGGGCCACGCCCTGGTCGGCATGAGCCTCGAGCACACCGACCCGGTTCACAAGATCTCCATCGTCAGCCGCGGCATGGCCCTGGGTTGGACCCTCTCGCTGCCCACCGAGGACAGGTATTTGGTCAGCAAGGCCGAGCTCCTCGACCAGCTCGCCCAGATGCTCGGGGGACGCTGCGCCGAGGACCTCATCCTGGGCGAGGCCAACATCACGACCGGGGCGAGCGACGACATCCGCAAGGCCACCGACCTGGCTCGCAAGATGGTCACCGAATGGGGGATGAGCGACAAGCTGGGCCCCCGCACCTTCGGCGAGCGCCAGGAGATGGTCTTCCTGGGCCGTGACCTCGGCGAGCAGCGCAACTACTCCGAGGACATCGCCTCCGAGATCGACCAGGAGGTGCACCACCTGGTCGAGACCGCCTTCCTCCGGGCCAAGGAGGTCCTCCGCCGTCGCGAGCACATCCTCCGTGTGCTGGCCGCGCGCCTGACCGAGGTCGAGACCATGGAGGGGGCCGAGATGAAGCGGATCATCGACGAGATCGAGGGCACCCAGGAGCCGGCCGGGCCCGAACTGGGCGAGGTGGCAGCCGGGGTCTGAACCGGACCGGGCCCCGGGGACGGGTGTCCGCCAGCCCGCTCCAGGGACGGGCTGCAACCGATCCGCGACCGGACCGTTCGCCGCCGGGAGATCGCGGACTGGGACACTCGGGTCGATGCCGGACGTCACCTGTCCCAGATGCTGGCTGTGGCAGCCACTTGGGCGATCGACGGGCTGTCGCGCGTGCGGCGCGCCCCTGATCACGCCGATGGGTGCTCGAGTCGATCAGGTCTGGGATCCCGGGGGTGGAGCCCAGATCGGGCCACCCGGTGGCAATCCGGCGGCCGGCGCCGCCTACCCGCCCCCGGTCGGCTGGGTCTCGGGGGGGTACGCCGGACACCCGGCCGCCCAGGAGAGGAGCGGCACGGACTGGGTGCTCTGGGTGCGCGTCGCCATCGCCGTGTCGTCCGTGCTCGTCGCGGCGCTCCTGATGCTGGCCGGCATCTTCTTCCCGCACGTCACCTTCGAGCAGGGCACGGCCTCAGGGGTGGTGACCCGCACCGTCGACCTGGGCCCCGACGTGGCGGTCGCGGTCGCCGTCCTGCTCGTTGTGACCGCGCTCTTCGCCTGGCTGGCCAGGTTTGCGATCTTCCGGGTGATCCTGCTCGTCCTGACCCTGGTGAGCGTCGTCTCCGCCCTCAGTCAGCTCGGCGACGCCGTCTCCGCCGAGCGGGCCGTCTACCTCCTCGTGCTCGGCTGGGACATCCTCTACGGCGGGCTTCTCGGCCTCTCGCTGGTCGCCCCCCGGCCCCGATACAGCTGAGGCGGGCGGGGCCCGCGTCAGGCGAGCGGTACACTCAGCACCGGCCCATCCCCTCCGTAAGTTCGGCTGCCCGGGGACGCCAAGCGGCGCCTCGAGGCGAAGGGCGTGGCGCGGAGCCGGACGGGCGCACCCAGCCCGCTTGGATCCAGAGGTGACCGAGACGGTGACAGCCGCGCGTGGTGAGATGTCGGCGCCGAGTGCCATCCCGCTGGGCTGGCCCGCCACCATCGCCGTCATCGGCGCCGGGCGTGCCGGCGGCGCCCTGGCCGCCGCGCTGACCGTGGCGGGGCACCCCGTCATCGCGATCGCCAGCCGGGACCCGGGGCGCGCCGCTCTCCTGGCGGCACGGGTCGGTGCCCGGCCCGCACCCACTCCGCTGGCGGCGATCCTCGCCGCCGACCTCACCTTCCTCACCGTCCCCGACGCCGCCGTTGTCGGGGTCGCCGCCTCGGTGGCCGCCGGAGGTACCGCCCTCAGCGGTCACGGAGTGGCGCACTGCAGCGCCAGCCTCGGGCTCGAGGCCCTGGCGGCGCTGCGGGTGACCGGGGCGACCATCGGCTGCCTGCACCCCTTTCAGGCGTTAGCCGGCGTTGAATCGGCTCCGCTCCTCCGGGGCGCGCTGATGGCGATCGAAGCGGATCTCGCCCTCCGGGCACCGCTCCGCAGCCTCGCCGATGATCTCGGCGGCCGGCCGATCGAGCTGACCCCCGGAACCCGCGCCCTCTACCACGCCGCCGCGGTGCTGGCGGGCAACGCACCCCTCGCCCTGCTCTCCGCCGGCACCGAGCTGCTGGTGGCGGGGGGGCTGGAGCCGGACATCGCCGAGCAGGCGCTGATCGGCCTCATGGAGGGGGCCCTCGCCAACGCCCGCCGGGTCGGTCCGCGGGCGGCCCTCACGGGCCCGGTGGTGAGAGGCGACACCGCCACAGTCGCCGCCCATCTCGAAGCCCTCGAAGCGCGACCCGACGCCGCCGCCCTCTATCGCGCCCTCTCCCTCGAGTTGCTCCGCCTGGCGGGAGCCGCGGGGCGCGACGAGTTGGCTGTCTTGCTCGAAGGCCGCCCCCCCCATCCAGACCATGCGCCCAAGGGGCGCACACCGCTAGAAACCGCCAAGGCAGGCGGACACCGGGAAGGCGAGGCGGGGGTGCGTGCTGAGCGCAGGCTTTGCGCAGGCGGCAGCAGCAATGCCGCTGAGCGAAGGACGCGGCACGCCAGTCAGGGCGTGCCGACGTCCGGGCCGCAGCGAAGCAACACCCCCGCCTCCCCGTCCACCACGGAGGACCCGACATGCCAGTGACCATCCGGAGCCTGCTCGAACGCAAGCGCCGCGGCGAGCGGTTCGCCATGCTCACCGCGTACGACTACACGACGGCGAGGATCCTGGCCGAGGCCGAGATCCCCGTCCTCCTCGTCGGCGACTCCCTCGGCATGGTCATGCTCGGCTACCGCAACACCCTGCCCGTGACCATGGAGGAGATGCTCCACCATGCCCGGGCGGTCGCTCGTGGCGCCCCCGACCAGCTCCTGGTGGGGGACATGCCGTTCAACTCGTACCACGCCTCCGACGAGCAGGCCATCGCCAACGCGGCCAGCTTCCTCCAGGCGGGGGTTCACGCCGTCAAGGTGGAGGGCGGTGGGCGAGTCGTCCCGCTGGTCGCGAAGCTGACCGAGCGGGGCATCCCGGTGATGGCCCACCTCGGCCTGACCCCCCAGTTCTTCCACCTCCTGGGCGGGTTCCGGGTGCAGGGGAGGGAGGCGGAGGTGGCGGCGCGGATCGAGAGCGATGCCAGGGAGCTTGAGGCGGCGGGCGCCTTCGCCGTCGTGCTCGAGGGCATGCCGGGGCCCCTCGCGGCGTCGGTGACCGCCTCTCTCGCCATCCCCACCATCGGGATCGGAGCCGGCCCCGCCTGCGACGGCCAGGTGCTCGTCTTCCACGACATCCTGGGATTGAACCGTGACCCGCTCCCCAAGTTCGTCAAGGTGTTCGCACCCCTCGGCGACGAGGCGGTGGCCGCCATCCGCGCCTACGCCGCCGAGGTGGCCGCGGGTACCTTCCCGGACGATGCCCACACCTACCACGGGTGACGGAGCGAGCGGTGGGAACCGCGGGTTCCCGCCACGAGCGGAGGATCCCGTGGTACGCGTAGCGAATACGGCTGACCGGCGCCCCCGGCTCACGCGGGTCGATGAACCGGACGAGCTGCGCCGCCGGTGCGAGCGGATCCGGGCGGCTGGACTCAGGCTCGGACTCGTGCCGACCATGGGATCGCTGCACGCCGGCCATGGTGAATTGATCCAGAGGTCGAGGGCGGAGTGCGACCGGACGGTGGTGAGCATCTTCGTGAACCCGACCCAGTTCGGCCCGGGCGAGGACTTCGACCGGTATCCGCGCTCCCTGGAGGCCGACCTCGCGGTCTGCGCCGAGCTGGGGGTGGATCTCGTCTACGTCCCGAGCGAGGCCGCCATGTACCCGGAGGGGTTCGCCACCCGGATCTCTGTCCGGGGCCCGCTCGCCGACACCCTGGAGGGGGCTCACCGCCCCGGGCACTTCGAGGGGGTGGCGACGGTCGTGACCAAGCTCCTGGTCACGGCCCGACCGGACCGCGCCTACTTCGGCCACAAGGACGCCCAGCAGTGCGCCATCGTCCGCCGGCTCGCCGCCGACCTGGACACTGGGACTGAGATCGTCGTCTGCCCCACGGTCCGGGACCCGGACGGCCTCGCCCTCTCCAGCCGAAATGCCCGCCTCGATGCCGCGGAACGTCGCCAGGCCCTCGCCATCCCCGCCGCCCTGGCCGCCGCCGACGCGGCCTTCCGACGCGGGGAGCGGGACCCGGTGAGGATCCGGGACCTGGTCCTGGGGCGTCTGGCGGAGAGCCCGGCGCTC
This sequence comes from Candidatus Dormibacteria bacterium, assembly GCA_050015875.1. Lineage (GTDB taxonomy): Bacteria > Chloroflexota > Dormibacteria > Aeolococcales > Aeolococcaceae > Changshengia. The sequence continues at coordinate 7,629 of JBEKAP010000029.1, forward strand.
GCCGCGGACTACGTCGCTGTGGTCGACGCCGAGACGTTTGCGCCGGTCACGGATATGAACGTTCGATGCGAAATTCTGATCGCTGCTAGAATGGGCCAAACCCGGCTGATCGACGTGCTGACGCCGGGAACCGATGAGAGGCTGGTCGTCGGTACGGGGGGTTGACCCCTTTTCAGCCTGGATTCGGAGAGGAGCGAGACGTGCCGAGCACCGTCGTCAGGTCCATGATCCTCCGCGTCACCGGCACCTTCAGCGAGGCGATGCGGCTCTGACCGCGACCGCCCGACTTCGAGGAGAGGCTCCCGACATCGTGGTCGTGGGCGGCGGCGTCGCCGGTCTCGTGGCGGCGCTCACGGCGGCTCCGCGCGCCCGGGTGCTGGTGGTCAGCAAGGGCGCCACCGACGATGGCTGCACCGCCGCGGCCCAGGGCGGAATCGCCGCCGCGGTCGGCCCCGACGACTCCCCCGAGCTGCATTTCGACGACACCATGGCCGCCGGACGCGGCCTCTGCGACGAGCGGGCGGTGCGGCTGATGGTCGAGGACGCTCCCACCCGGGTGGCCCAGCTGGCCGCGTGGGGCGTGGCCTTCGATCGCGACGGGGAGGGCGTCGACCTCCATCGGGAGGCGGCTCACAGCCGGGCTCGGGTGCTCCACTCCGGCGGCGACGCCACCGGAGCCGCCATCGAGGCCGCCCTGCTGCGGCGCCTCCACGAGAGCCCGGTCACCGTGCTCGAGGGTCAGGTGGTGACCCACCTGGTGCAGGACGGGGCAGGGCGCATCGGGGTCGAGCTCTGCGACCCCACCTCGGGCGAGCGGGCCCGGGTGACGGCTGGCGCAGTGATCCTCGCGACCGGCGGGGCATCCGCGCTCTGGCGGCACACCACCAATCCGGGCGGGGCCACCGGCGACGGGATCGCGCTCGCCTTCGAGGCGGGCGCCGACGTCGCCGACGTCGAGTTCATCCAGTTCCACCCCACCGTCCTCGCCCTGGCGGGCGCGCCCGCCTTCCTGATCAGCGAGGCCGTCCGGGGCGAGGGAGGACTGGTAGTGGACGCCGGTGGACGGCGCTTCCTGCAGGACGCCGACCCCCGCGGTGAGCTGGCCCCCCGCGACATCGTGGCCCGGTCGATCTGGGATGAGATGGCGCGAAGCGGCAGTCCCTCGGTGTTCCTCGACTGCCGCGGCGTCGGCGCTCGCCTGGTCGAGCGCTTCCCGACCATCGTCGCCACCTGTCGCAGCCACGGGATCGACCCGGTCGAGCGCCCGATCCCGATCGCCCCCGCCGCCCATTACACCATCGGCGGCGTGGTGACCGACCTGGACGGTGCGACCACGGTGCCCGGCCTCTACGCCTGCGGCGAGGTGGCCCGGACGGGCGTCCACGGCGCCAACCGGCTGGCGAGCAACTCACTGCTCGAGGGGGCCGTCTTCGGGCGCCGGGCCGCCGAGGCGGCCGTCGCCGGGCTCGCGAGCCGGCCCGCCGGCGTGGTCGCCGAGCTGCCGATGATGGCGGTGGAGACCAGGCTGGCCGACCTCGCCGCCGAGCAGGAGCTGCGCGAGCTGATGTGGTCGGCGTGCGGCATCAGCCGCACCGGCCCAGCGCTGGCCGCCGCCCGCGCGGAGATCGCACGGATGGGGGAGGAGGCGGGAGAGGGCACGGCCCGGCTCGCGCAGCGGCGCGCCCGGCTGGCCCGCACCGCGGCCCGGCTGATCGTCGGCGCCGCGCTTCACAGAGAGGAGAGCCGGGGCGCTCACCACCGTGGTGACTTCCCCACGAGCATCGACCGCTGGCGTGTGTCCCACGTCATGCGTGACAAGAGAGGAGTAGAGGTTGTCCACGACCCTGCAGCCCATCACTGAGACGCTCGCCCCCGAGCATCTCGACGCCCTCATCCGCGCGGCCCTCGACGAGGACCTGGGGGCAGGCGACGTCACCACCGATGCTCTCATCCCCGCTGCCATGACCTGCCGCGGCAAGATCGTCTGCAAGCAGGACGGCGTGATCTGCGGCATGTCCCTGGCCCGCCGCGCCTTCGAGCTCCTCGACGAGAGGGTGCAGTTCGACGCCAAGGCCAAGGACGGCGAGAAGGTCCAGGAGGACCAGATCGTGATCCGCCTCTACGGGCCGGCGCGGGCCATCCTCAAGGCGGAGCGGGTCGCGCTCAACTTCCTCCAGCACCTCTCCGGGATCGCCACCATGACCGCCCGCTACGTGAAGGCGGTCGAGGGCACGAAGGCGACCATCCTGGACACCCGCAAAACCACCCCCGGGCTGCGCTCGCTGGAGAAGTACGCCACCCGGATGGGTGGCGCCGACAACCACCGCTTCGGCCTCTACGACGCCGTCCTCATCAAGGACACCCACCTCGCCCTGGTGGGCGGGGTCACCCCCGCGCTCCGCGCCATCCGTAAGGCGTACCCCGAGGACGACGTGATCGTCGAGGTCGCCTGCTTCCAGGAGCTCCAGCAGGCGCTGACCGACAAGGCGCCGCGCATCCTCCTCGACAACTTCTCACCGGGCCAGGTGCGCGAGGCGATGGGTCTGATCCGGGGCCGCGCCGTCGTCGAGGTGAGTGGCGGTGTCCAGCCCAGCAACGCGCGGGCGTACGCGCTCGCCGGGGTGGACTACATCTCGGTGGGGGCCCTGACCCACAGCGCGATCGCGCTGGACCTCTCGCTGAAGGTGACGCGGTACTGATTGCGTCAGGGTCGCCCGGCGGTGGCAGGCCACCCCACGGACCCCCGGCGCCTTCGGGGCGGAAGGTCGACGCACGCCGCGAGAGGCGACCCCGACGGTGCCCTCAACGCACCGCCCTCTGCACGAGCGCGGTGATCCTGGCCTCCTCGGCGGCGGTCAGCTCGCTGAGCGCGTACTGAATCGGCCACATCGCGCCGTCGTCGACCTTCGCCTTGTCGCTGAAGCCGAGGGTCTGGTATCTGACCTTGAACTTCCCGGCGTTTTGGAAGTAGCAGATCACGTTGCCATCCTTGGCGTACGCGGGCATTCCATACCATGTCTTCGGTGTGAGATCCGGTGCGGCGGCCGTGATCAGTGCGTGAACCTTCTCGGCGATGGTGCGATCCGGCTCCTGCATCCTGGCGATGGCTGCCAGCAGCTCCGCCTTCCCGTCCGCCTTGGCCGCCTCGGCCTTGAGCTCCCGGACACGCTCGCGCGCCGCCGCCTTCTCCTCGGCGCTGAATCCTGGGGACCCCGTACCGTCTGCGCCGGTGCGATTCGCACGCTTCGGGGTGATCTTGCCCGTCGCTCCAGTTGGGGCCATCCTTCACCCTCCCTGATCGAGAGTTGACGACGACGACCCTCAGTCTATTGCCAGATTGGCCGGCGACGCTCGGATGCCCGCGGCAGCGGAAGGGGAGGCGCAACCCCCCCGGATGGCGGGGCGCGTCGCACGGCTCGAGCGACTCGGGCCCGTGCTCGGCCTCGCGGTCGGGACCCCCTGTGGCCGAGGCTCCTGCGAGGATGCCTTCTCGGACCCCTAGGGGACCTGGGCGTCGTGGAAGGATCTGGCCTGGGACGCCTCCTCGGGGGTCAGCTGGGACTCCGGCACCGGGCGGGTGAGCGCCCAGTGCTTGCCGACCGGGCAGCGCTGGTATCGGGCGGTGCCGAGCCGGACAGCCTTGAGAGAACCGCCCGGGATCCACGTCGTGGTGTAGAGATGGCCCCTGCTGCAGCGGACGACGATATCGCCGCCCACCGGGATGCCCCGGGCCCGCATCGCGACGGTGACACCGACCAGGACCAGGACCAGCACCACGGCGACGACGATGGCGACGATGGCTCCGGGATTCATGTCGCGCCAAGTATGCGGCCCTCGGGCCGGAGCAGCACGGCGTTCTCGACTGGATCGGACACCCCGCCCGCCTCCGCGGATCCCGGCGCGAAGGCTCAGCCCTCCAGGACGGCGATCAGCTCCTCCTGGATGAGGCCGAGGGCGAGCAGCACCCGGAACTCCGGGGAGCGGCGCAACTTCTCGTCCGCCTGCTGCTCCCAGCCGTCCTCCTCGACGCCCATGATCCCGCCCGCGGTCAGGCGGAGCAGGTTGAGGCCGCGTGCCCAGGCCAGCGCCTGATCCTCATCGAGCACGGTCACGTCCTCCCCGGAGCCGATGCAACCCCGGATCACGCCCAGGTCGGACTCCCGGCTCCGCTCGATCTCGGGGCGCACCCAGCGGTCGTACTCGGCCTGGAACTCGGGGTCGTCATAGGCGACGGGGACGGTCCTGCGGACCTGGCCCAGGCTCGGAGCCAGCTGCTCGACGATGAGCAGGAGGGCCGCCCTCTCGTCGGCGTCGAGATGGATCTGGATCCGTCCCCGCCGCTTGCGGACCTCGGCCACCGCTCGCCTACCCGCGGCCCAGGGTCGCCTGGAGACCGAAACCGTGGAGGCGGGAGACCGAGACCTCGGCCTGCTCCCGGGGCTGGGTGGCGACCACCGCCTTGCCCTCGTGGTGCACCTGCAGCATCAGCTTGGTCGCCGTCTCGAAGTCGTAACCGAAGAGCCGCCGGAAGACCAGGACCACGTAGGACATGAGGGTGATCGGGTCATTCCAGACCAGCACATCCCATCCCGGGTCGCGAACCGGGTGCTCGCTGCCCGCCGGCGTCTCGATGGGCGTCTCTGCAGGGGCGGGTGGCTGCTGTGTCGCCGGTGCCATCGACTTCCAAGGTTAGTCCACTCGGAGGCGAACGCGGAACCGGAGGAGAAGCCTGTCGGGGAAGGGAGACCGAGGCTGGGAGGCCTAGCTCGCAGAGCCCACGTCGGACAGCTTGAAGATGTCCTTCCACACGGCGAAGGCGGTCTCTGCCTGGCGCGCAGCGGTCGGCCCCTCGAGGACGGCCTGGAGCGGCAGCTCGCAGTTGTGGCAGATGATCCAGATCGGACCCGGCTCGCTGATGCGGCGCTCGAGCCGGTGCTTGTGCCCACACTCTTCGCAGGTGATCGTGACCCTCATGGCTCACCGAGGTTCGCATGGCGGTGCGACGCCACCCCCGAGGGTCCTGTATTGCCCCGGTCACGGGGTGCAACGATCTCCTGACGTCGGCCACCCGAGGGCGGATCGCTCCCCCAGCGGCATCACGTCACACCCCGCCAACGCCGCGCAGGATAGTGCGTTTGCACCGGTTCTCGGATCGCCGCGGCGTCCGCGTCCCCCCTGCCACGACGCCTCCTCGGAGGCTGTCGACGCCCGCCTGACGCAGGGTCCCAACCCGCCGCCCAGCCCTCCACCGGCTCCCGGTCCTGTCGCGGTACCCTGATAGACTGCCCGTGTCGCACGGCAACGGTGCAAACGCGCCCGTTCCTCGCCCCCAAGCGACGCCATTCCGGGCCCCCGGGCCCACATCCCTCGGCAGCACGCTCCCCCGAGGTGCACGGCGAGAGAGACAGAAGGAGACAGTTGGCCCCCAGCGTAGAGACACCGGAGCGCGAGCCGCTCACCATGGAGGACCTTCTCCGCGAGATGGAGGAGGGCAGCGTCAAGACCCTTGCGTATGGCGACATCGTCGAGGGCGTGGTGGTGCGGGTCGATCCCGATGAGGTGCTGGTCGACATAGGGGCCAAGTCGGAGGGGGTGATCTCCAACCGGGAGCTCTCGGGCCGCAACGAGGCCGCGGTGGTCCTGGTCTCGGGTGAGCGGGTCAAGGTCTACGTCCTCCAGCCCGAGGACGAGGAGGGGCGGGTCATCCTCTCGCTCCGCAAGGCCCGCGCCGAGTCGATCTGGCAGGCGGTGGCCGAGAAGGAGTCCGAGGGCGAGATCCTCGACGCCGAGGTTCGCGAGCAGAACAAGGGCGGCCTGATCGTCAACATCATGGGGCTGCGCGGCTTCCTTCCCTCCAGCCAGGTGGCGCGCCAGTTCTCCGGCAACCTGATGGAGCTGGTGGGGACCAAGATCCCCGTCAAGATCCTCGAGGTCAACCGCAAGCGCAACCGGCTCATCGTCTCCCAGCGCGCCGCGCAGGACGAGGACAGGGCGCGCCAGCGCGAGGAGCTGTTCGAGAAGCTCAAGGTCGGCGACATGATCACCGGCAAGGTGAGCGGGCTGACCAGCTACGGCGCCTTCGTCAACCTGGGTGGTGCCGACGGTCTGATCCACATCAGCGAGCTGTCCTGGGACCGCATCAACAACGTGTCGGACATGCTGAGCGTCGGCGACGAGGTCCGGGTCAAGGTCATCAAGCTCGACCCCGAGCTCTCCCGCATCAGCCTCTCCCTGCGCCAGCTGAGCGACGACCCCTGGGACACCATCGAGGACCGCTTCCCACCGGGGAAGGTCGTCGACGGCGAGGTCACCAAGACCAAGAAGTACGGCGCCTTCCTCCAGATCGCCGACGGTGTCGAGGGACTGCTCCACATCAGCGAGCTCTCCTGGGACCACGTGGAGCGCACCGAGGACATCCTCAAGATCGGCGAGGAGGTCAAGGTCATGGTGCTGAGCGCCGACCGCGCCCGGCGCCGGATCAGCCTCTCGCTCCGCCAGCTTCACGGCGGTGGGCCGGAGGGGCCGGCCGAGTACGTGCCGCCCACCTACGACCTCGGCGACGAATCGGAGTCGGGCGACGACGAGGCGGGCGCCGCGGTCGAGGATGTCGCGGTCGTGACCGAGTCGGAGGCCGAGCTCGACGAGAGCGTCGAGGCCGCCGCGCTGCCGGAGGTCGAGGGCGAGGTCGTCCTGGCCGAGGCATCCGGCGAGCCCGTGGTCGAGGCGGAGCCGGCGACGACCGCGGTCGTGACCGTGGCCGAGGCGGTTGCCGAGGCCGAGGACGCCCTCGAGGCGTCTCACGACGAGGCCGAGGTCCCCGAGCCCGAGGCCTCCGCGCCGGAGCCGGCGGCGCCAGAGCCGGTCGAGACCGCCGCCGAGGCCGAGCCGGAGGCGTAGCCGCCCGCCCCCACGGGCGGGGTTCGCGGCGACCCGCCGGGCAGGGGGTGATCCCAGGGCCCGGCGGGTCGCCACCGCTCGGCGTCTCCCCGGTGGAGAAGCCGGCCTCTCCGCGCGCTTCGCGCAGCCGGGGATGACGGCCCCGGCACGTCGCCCCTCCAAATGCGTGCCGAGAGAGTGGCGGACCCCCTCGATGGGCATAATGGGGAGCGTTGGAGCATGTCCCGAGCTGGCCCCTTCCTCCCAGGTGGGGGGGCCGGGCGGGGCGCGGAGGCAGTCTTGTATCCCTTTGAGCGGTTCACCGAGAGAGCGAAGAAGGTCCTCACCCTCGCCCAGGAGGAGGCCGAGCGCTCCCACCATTCCTACATAGGAACCGAGCACCTTCTGCTCGGCCTCCTGCGCGAAGGTGAGGGACTGGCCGCCAAGGTGCTGAACAACCTGGGTGTCGAGATCAACAAGGTCCGCAGCACCATCGAGTCGGTGCTCGGGCGCAACGAGCGGATCATCATCCAGCAGATCATCCCCACCTCCCGGGTGAAGAAGGTCATCGAGATCTCCTTCGAGGAGGCCCGGCGGATGGGCAACAACTACGTGGGCACCGAGCACCTCCTGCTCGGCCTGCTCATCGAGGGCGAGGGCATCGCCGCCCACGTGCTCGAGGACCTCGGCGCCAACCTGGAGAAGGTGCGCGGTGAGATCGAGCGCCTGCTCCACGAGTCCGGTCTCGAAGAGGACTCCAAGGAGACCCAGAAGAAGCCGAGCAAGACCCCGCTGCTCGACCAGTTCTGCCGCGACCTCACCGAGCTGGCCCAGAAGAACCAGCTCGACCCGGT
>JBEKAP010000030.1:0-15110 GCA_050015875.1 Candidatus Dormibacteria bacterium
GGCCAACCCTGCGCGCTACTGCGGCGCCACGGTCACGCTGGTGGACAGCGAGCCGGGTGGCTGGAACCTCAACCCCGCGCTGGTCGAGGCGGAGCTGGATCGCCGAGGCCGAGCCGGACTGCGCATGCCGGCGGCCATCGTGGCGGTGCACGCCTTCGGTCAGCTGGCCTCGCTGGAGCGAATCGTGGCGGCGGCCGCCGGCCACGGCGTCCCCGTGATCGAGGATGCCGCAGAGGCCCTGGGCGCGCGGTGGCTCTCCCCCCCTCTCCGCCTCCGGCAAGCGGGCACCGTCGGCGAGATCGGTGTCTTCTCCTTCAATGGCAACAAGGTCCTGACCACAGGTGGCGGTGGCATGCTGGTGACCGCCGATGCGGCAAAGGCTGCGAGGGCGCGGCACCTCTCGACGCAGGCGCGGCTTCCCGGATCCGACTACGTCCACGATGCGATCGGATTCAACTACCGACTGAGCAACATCGCCGCCGCCGTGGGGCTGGCCCAACTCGAGCGTCTCGACGCCATGCTGGCGCGGAAGCGAGAGATCGCGGACCGCTACGATGCCGAGTTCGACGGAGAGCCACGCGTCGAGACGATCGCCGACCCGCCGAGCACACGGGGATCGGCCTGGCTGCACACGGTGCTGCTTCCGTCGCGCAGCGATCGGGACCGGGTCCGGATGGCGCTGGCTGCGGAGGGCATCGAGACCCGCCCGGCGTGGCCTCCCCTCCACCTCCAGCAACCCTACGTCGGGTCCCCGGTGCTGGGAGGCGGCGGGGTGGCCGCTGACCTGGCCAACCGTGGCCTCAGCCTCCCATCCTCGGCCGGCCTCCGCGACCCGGAGATCACCGAGGTGGCCGATGCGCTCATCGAAGCCTTGGACGGCAGATGAGCGAGGCGGCATCGCCGGCACCGGACGGCAACCCCCATCGTGTGCTCTGCCTCATCCCCGCGCGCTCGGGCTCGGTCCGGGTGCCGGACAAGAACGTCCAGCCGTTGGGGGGGCGGACGCTCCTGGAACGGGCCATCGCCACCGCGATCTCTGCGTTCGGAGGCGTGGTGGTGTCCACCGACTCTGCGGATTACGCCCGGTTGGCAGTGTCGGCAGGCGCCCGGGTCCCTGAGCTCCGTCCCCCGTCCCTGGCTGGTCCGGAAACGCCGGTCGATGCCGTTATCCAGCACGCGCTCCAGAGCTGGAGCCACCCTGACGCCGAGTTCATGGTGCTGATGCAGGCGACCTCCCCCTTCACCACCGCGACCGACCTGCTGGCCGTGGTCGCGGCGCTGGACGCCTCCGCCACGGCCGGCTGTGCGCTCACCGTGGCGGATGTCCCCGCAACCTGCGCCTCGCTCATGGCGGTCGACCCGTCGGGTTTCGCCGACTTCGTCGCTCCGGCGCTGGCCCGGCTGCGCACCCAGGAGGTTCCGCGCCTGGGCGTGCCCACCGGCGGCGCTTACGCGGCCCGGATCGTCCGCCTGCGCCGTGGCGAACCCCTGCTCCGGTCGCCTTACAGCCCGGTTTGGGTCGATCCCTGGCGCGCCCTGGACATCGACACGCCGGAGGACCTGGAGCGCGCCCGGTCCCTGTTCGGAGGTGGGAGATGAGTGACCTTCGCCTGGTCGCCGAGATCGGTGTGAACCACGACGGCGATGTGCAGCGGGCCGTGGCCATGACGCACGCCGCTGCCGAGGCGGGATTCGATGCGGTGAAGCTCCAGTACTGGAATGAGGACGAACTGCTCGCCCCCGCAGCGCCCAATGCGGGATACCAGGGCCCGGGCGACCAGCACGCCCTGCTGGCCAGCTTGCGTCTGGACATCGCAGCGCTCTCGACCGTGGAGCACGTGGCTCACGGCCTTGGCCTTGACTTCATCGTGACCCCCGACGGCGAGCGCGCCTGCCGCGAGCTGCTCGAACTCCGCCTCGATGCGGTCAAGATCGGCTCCGGAGACGCTGACAACGCCTCGCTTCTGGACGTCGCGGTCTCCAGCGGCTTGCCCATCATCGCTTCGACCGGGATGATGACCGAGGCGGAGGTGACCACCCTTGTGGAGCGCGTCGCCGACGCTCGGGACGTGACCCTCCTGCATTGCGTCTCGGCGTATCCAACCCGGCTCGATGAGAACGGTCTGAACCGGATGGCGCGGCTCGCTGAGCTCTCGGGGCGCGGCGTCGGGCTGTCCGACCACAGCATCGGCATCGCCGTCAGCGCGGCCGCCGTGGCCATGGGCGCCGTGACCGTGGAGAAGCACGTCACCTGGTCGGTAGAGGCACGCGGGCCCGACCACGCCATGTCGCTTCCGCTCGACACGGCCGCCGGGTGGGTGCGCACCCTTCGCGAGCTGAAGGCCGGGTTCGGCGCGGTGAGTCGCTCCACAGAGGAGACGGCCAATCGAGCCGTGGTCCGCAAGGGACTGTATCTACGGCGGGCCGTCGCTGCCGATGCGGTTGTCGAGGCCGCCGACATCCTGCCGCTGCGCCCGCTCCTGGACGGCATACCGGCCGGAGACCTCCGAGCCGCGGCGGGCCATTCGGCGGCACGCGACCTGAGGGCCGGGCAGCTGCTGCGCTGGTCCGACCTTCGTCGCTGAGAGATGCACGGCATGGCGGAGGTCGTCCCTGCTGCGGATGAGGCGCGCTGGGACGCCCTGGTTGGTAGCCGCGTGCTCGACCCCCACTACCTGCGCCAGTTCGCCGCGGCCCAGGCGGGCGAGTCCGGGGCTCCCGTTCTGATCCATGCGGCCGGTAGCTACTGGTCCACCCTGGAGGTCCTGCTGATCACCGACATCGGCGGCGGTCACCGGACGGCACGCGCTCCGCTCTATGGCGGCCCGTGGTTCAGCCTTTCGCAGGGCGGCGGCGCGATCTCCGCCGCAACCGCCGCCCAGCGAGAGATGGACGCTGCCCTGCGCGGACTGGGTGTCGTGAGCGAGGTCAGCGTCCTCAGCCCGTGGCTTCCTCACGGTGACACGGTCCGCCGGGCGTGGAGAGCCCAGGCCACACGCCCGGTGTGCCTGGCCTCGCTCGACGACCCCGAAGCGCGCTGGGCGACCCTCGAACCCACCCGCCGAGCCGAGGTGAGACGCGCCGGCCGCGAGGGAACCGTCCGATGGCGCGCCTTCGATGGGGAAGGTGCCGGCCGCTTCGCAGCGGTCTACGCGTCAGCCATGGAGAGGGTGGGAGCCTCGCCGAGGTGGCGGCTGGGCCACGAGTACTTCACCCGGCTCGCCGCGGAGGCCGGCGAGTTCCTGCAGATGGCGACCCTCGAGACGCCGACCGGCGGAGCCGCGGCGCTCTTCCTCCACAACGCCAGTCGAGCCGCCTACCTCTACGCGGCTCGCTGGGGCCGTGCCCCGGCGGCCGCGTCGGCTGTGCTCTGGTCCGCCCGTGTGGAGCTCGGCAGGATGGGCGTCGAGGAGATGCTCCTCGGCGGGGGGCTGAGCGACGCCCCGGACGATTCTCTGCTGCGTTTCAAGAGGGCCTTCGCCGACCGCGTGACCCCCCTCTCGGTGGCTGCCCGCGTCTTCGACCGGGGCGCTCACGATGAGGCGGTCGCATCTGGCCAGGCCCGTCCCCTGCCCGATTTCACGGTCGATGCCTGAGCGGGCCGGGAGTACCACCGAACCTGAGGGTGGAGTTCAGCCCACCAGAATTCGTGACGCTTGCACGGGTCTCCCTAAGGCGCCCCGGGCGTCGTGCGTGTCCACACCTGATGACGGGTCTCAAGGCTGAGCATCCGGGGCATGCGCTGAGGCTCATGGGAGCGCTCGGCGGCGATCGAATTGGGTCAGCCCACCGGTCCGGCGGCCGGCAGGCGGCGCACCATCGACCGGAGATCCCGGCGCTCGGCTGCGCTGAGCGACACGAGTACGGCCGTCGCGCAGTACAGGGCGCCTCCCCCCACCGCGCCGGTCAGCAGGAGCGCCTTCCCCTCCAACCCCAGCGCGGGCAGGAGCAGGAGCACCGCAGCCAGGAGGGCGGCGGGGAGGACCGCAGGCAGGATGCTGGTGCGGATCAGCTCGCGATAGGTGGAGCCAACCTCACGAGACGCCATCCTCGCCAGCGGCACGACCAGGACGGCCGTGCCGATCAGGGTGCCGATGAACGTGCCGGCGACGCCCATCAGCACGACCAGCAGAACGCTCGCTGTCAGGTTGATCAGGGTGGCGAGGGCGAAGGGCCGCAGCACGTCACGAGCTCGGCCCACCGCGGTGAGCATCAACGAGCCGATGCGGACGGGCGCCATCATCAACATGAAGGCCATGGCCAGGGGGATCAGGCCGTCGGCCGCGCTGTATCGGGAGCCCACCCAGGTGCTCACCAGGGGGCGTGCCAGCATGGCGGCCCCGACGATCAGTGGCATCGAGACCAGGACGGCGTATTTCGTCCCGCGGAAGAGGAGCTCCCGGAGATGGGCGGCAGAGGACCGGGCGGCAAGCCACGCCGCCGCCGGCACGACCGGCGCCTCGGCTGCCGAGAGCACCGCGTCCACCCCGTTCTGCACCTGGGTGGCAATCTCCACCAGGCTGACCAGGGCCGGACCCAGAATCACACCAACGATCAGGCGGTCCATGTTGCGGTGCACCACGCTGAAGATGCGCGACCCGCCGACCACCCAACCGAAGCCGAATACGATCCGCACCGCCACCCATGAGGGTGCCCCCAGGCGTTGCTGGCGCACCAGGATCGCCAGGGCCACGAGCAGCCCCAGGATCGTGGCCGCCAACGATGCCTCGCCGACCACCCCGAGGTTCGACGTGAGAAGGGCGGCTGCCGCGGCGGCGGCGATCACCGTCGTCCGTTGGACAGCGTCGACCGTGCGGGCCAGGTCGATGCGTTGCAGGCCCTCGAGGCTGGCGAAGGTCCCCTCGCTCAGCATCTCGAACGGCACGCGGGCGGCGAGCGCGAGGATGGCCACCACCATCTGACCATGCAACGCCGGGGGAGCCCCGAAGAGCGACGGTAGCCAGAGGGGTCCCAGCCCGGCGACCAGCGCTCCACAGACCGCACCGGTGCCGGCGAGCAGCGCGAGCGCGCTGGACATGACGCGGGAGGCGCCGGGGGCGTCGCCCAACGAGTGGTGCCTGGCCACCTCCGCCGAGGTCGCGACCCGGACGCCGAGATCCGCGATGGAGAGCCATCCACGACTGGCCGAGAACGTCTCGATCAGAACCCAGAGCCCGAAGCCCGTCGCCCCCAATCCGCGCAGCATCAACGGTAGCGAGACCAGGCTGACGATCATCGCCCAGACGTTGGCGCCGCCACTGAAGAACACGTTGCGAGCGAGCCGGCGCCGAAGGGGGTGGCCGCCCTGAGGCTCCGCCGGTGGCACCACCGATGCCCGCATCAGAGCCCCTCAACCGGCCCGGTGACGGCCTGCCCGAGCTGGGCGGGGCTCGACGTCCTCTCCCAGGAGGTCCGCCACGATCAGATCGAGACTGGGGTCGGAACCTGGGTCAAGAGGCGCACCAGCACCGAGGGTCAGCCTGGGCTGGCCGTGTCCCTCTTCATGGACGGCGTGGAGGGGGTGGTGGAAACGGAAGAAGAAGGCGTGGGCATACCGGCGGGCGCGTTCGCGCGTCCTCTCCCGAACGTCCGCTGCCATTCCGACGACGACCACCCTGGTGACAGTCTCCCAGTACTGGCCCGCGCTCTCCGGGTCGAGGGTGAATCCACGATCCCTGTAATGGGTGGCACCCGCGACCACCACGGGCTTCCCCATCGCGGCCATCTCCAACCCGACCGTGGACGTATAGACGAGCCCGGCGCAGGCCTCGTCCATCAGCGCATACGAGTCGATCCCACTGGTCGGCTGGACCACCCGGACGTTCGCCGGAAGTCGGGGCATCAGTCTGGCGATTCGATCTGCCATCCGATCAAGCGTGAGGTGGTTGGTCACGCTCACCTCGGCTGGGTGCAGCCTGATCACGACGTCGACCTCCGGGTGGAGCTGGGCCCACCGGATTCCCTCGTCCAGCCAATCGCCCAGTGACGGAAAGCAGATGTCCTTGCCGGTCACCGCACTATCCCACGCGATGTTGCTGAACATCGCCAGCAGCGGCCTGCTCTCCGATAGTCCGAGCCGGCGGCGGACGACCGACGAATCCGCATCCGAACAGCTCCACGGCTTGTCGAGCGTCGCGTCACCCCTGCGTCGCTCGGCGAGATAGTGGTCCAACTCGCAGCTCTCGGCGGGGGTGAGCGGGTGACGCAGCGCGGCCCTGACATCGCGCTCGGGCATGGTGACATCGGAAGCTGCTCCCCCCACTGAGGTGACCAGGGTGTCCGCCAGCATCCCCTTCTCGTAGGTCGTCCAGCCGATGCCCCGGCGGGTTGCCAGGGCGAGGAGGATCGCCTCGGCGAAGAACCTCCCATTGAGGGCCACCAGCCGGTCGGGATGGAGTCGATCGAGGATGGCCTCAAAGGCAACCACGAGCACCAGGGCGCTGACCAGGAAGTCGCGGTAGGTCCTGAGCACCAGTGGGTCCTCGGGCAGTGTGCCGCGGGAGAGGAACCACAGGACCGAGGCTCGAACCATCTCCCCCATTCGCAGATCGTGGGCAACGAACTCCTCGCATGCATGGACCGAGCTGAGACCCGCGACGGTTCGGCGCGCGAGGGTGACCGCGGTCCTCATGTCGATGACGTCGGCAAGTCTCAAGGGCTGGAAGCCGGCGGCGGCGATCGCCCCGGTTGCGTACTCGGAGCACGAGAGACAGGGCATCGGGGGCGCGGCGTGCACCGGCATGACGTCACAGATGGGCAACCGGCCGCCGCAGGTCGCGAAGACCGCCTCCCACCCGCGCCGCTGCAGCGCATGCGCCAGCACGGTCTCGATCACGGCGTGGGTCGACCATCCGCGGAAGGTGAGGAACAGCACTCGCCCACGGCGATCGGTCTGGGGTGCGGCCTGGCCTGCCAGCTGCCGCAGATCGCGAAACTCAGGAGGCTCGAGGAGGCGCGGTGCATGCCCCCACCGTGCCCCAATCCGGGCCATCGCCCAGGCCTCGCGCAACCGGCGCTTCCAGCGCGGGTGACGCCAGGCCCACTCGAGGAGACGTTGCCTCAACGTCACCGCAGACGCCCAGAATGCAACGCGGGAATCGGGTCGCTGCCAGGCCACGGCGCACCGGCGGCTCGCGGAGATACCGGGCCCGGTGGTCGTCGGACGCCGCCGATGCCGAGCAGGAAACCGGCACCCCACGACACGTGCATCACGGGGAGCACGAGCACGAGGCCGGCGGCTGCCGCCGCATCGCGCGGGACCTCGGCAAGAGCCCGGCCGGCGATCACCGCGGCGTAGCTGAGACCGATCTCTCGGCGCCGGGGCGAGAGCAGCCCCACGAGCAGCAGCGGGGCTGCCAGCTGGCGGGCGGAGAGGGATCGGGGGTGGAGGCGGACCGTCGCAGCCCGGGAGAGGCCGTATCGGAGGAACTGGTGAGCCAGGCCTGGGAGGCTGTCGCGCGGGAAGTACGATGCCGTTATCGCCGGGTCGAACCAGACCCCACCAACCGAGCCCAGGCGCACGGCCAGCTCCGCATCCTCGTTCACGCCGACGTCCAGTCGGTATCCGCCTTGGCGGCGCGCCAGATCGGTGGGGTAGCAGCCGAGGTAGACGGTGTCCACCCAGCCTGGCGCCCCCCCGACATGAAAGCGAGCCGGGCCGGCGCCCAGTCGCGACCTCATCGCCACCGCGATGGCCCGACCAACCCAACCGCCGCCCTCGGAGGGCATCATGGTCCCACCCACCATCGCCGCCCCACTCTGGTCGAGGGCGTCGACGCAACGCTCGACGTAGTCGGGAGCCAAGATGCAATGCGCGTCCACCCGAACGACCAACTTCCCGGCCACCCGACGCAGGGCGGCGTTCAACCCCGCCGCCTGAATCCGGCCAGGGTTGTCAAGGACCTTGACCAACCGGTGGGACGCGGCGATCTCGCGGGTGTGGTCGATGGAACCGCCGTCGGCCACCAGGATCTCGATGATGGCGGGATATGACTGGGCTTCGATGGCGCTGAGACAGGCGTGCAGATGGTCCTCTTCATTGAGTGCCGGGACAATCACCGAAACGGTAGGGGGATCGGAGAACCGGCGTGGGGTCAGTCCGGCGCCGAGGCGGGTGGCGCTCACGCGACTGTCCCCTCGCCTCGACGTCTCATCGCCCACTCAAGGAGAGGACGGCCATGACGGTCCTCGCCATGATGATCAGGTCGAGGCTGAGCGACTGGTGCTTGACGTAGTAGAGGTCGTAGCTGAGCTTGGTTCGGGCATCGTCGACGCTGCTCCCGTAGCCCGAGTTCACCTGAGCCCAGCCGGTCAGGCCGGGACGGACCGTCAGCCGCGTGTTGTAGAAGTCGATCTCGCAGCGCAGCTGCTCGACGTACTGGGGCTGCTCGGGGCGAGGGCCGATCAAGGACATCTGCCCACGAAGGATCGACCAGGCCTGGGGCAGCTCGTCGAGGTGAAGGCGCCGCAGCAGCCGTCCGACCAGGGTCACCCGGCGGTCGGCCGCCGCGGTCCAGGTCGGCGACGCACCCGGCTGGTGGCGCATCGTGCGCAATTTCACGACGGTGAAGGGGCGGCCGTGCTTCCCGACCCGGAGCTGCCGATAGAAGAGCGGGCCGCGATCGAGTCTGATGATGCCCGCCAGCGGCAGGATCACCACCCCGAGGACGACCAGCGCAGCTCCCGCCACGGTGACATCGAGGGCGCGCTTTATCGCCGCGTAGCTGTGCGAGGTCTGGCTGCGCATCGGCAGCCCGAGCAGCCACGTGTGGCCGAGCTGATCCAGAAGCAGGCGACCGGTCAACTCCTCGTAGAGGTCGGCCAGTGACCGGACTCTGAGTCCGGCGTCGTGGCAGGCGAGCAGGCCTCGGAAGAGCTCGCGGTCGATGTCGTCACGGAGGCCCAGGATGACCTCACCGACGTCTCGCTGCTGGACAACGTCGCACAGCTTCTGGGCGGAGTCCTCGCGACGGGGATTGACCACGGCGGCAACCTCGTACAGGCCGCGGATGTGGCCCTTGACCTCTGGCCACACCCGGGTGAGAGCGTCCCGATCCGCAACCAGCGCGATCCGGGCCGGAGGGGAAGACGCGGCCACCAGCCGGCCGTAGAGGAGGCGCTCCCCCATCACCAGCACCCACGCCAGCGGAGCCCAGATGACGATTGTGGGACGGGTGATCTGATAGGGCACGATCAGGAAGACCACGAGCAGTCCGACCAGGGAGATTCCCAGCGCCGTGGAGACCCGCGGAAGGGTCAGTCGCATCGAGCTGGCCGCCCTGACGTTCCAGGCGTCGACGATGGTCGCCGAGACCACCCACAGTCCGATCGCCACGAGGGTTCCCAGACGCGGGACGGAGAAGCCTTCGTGCCGGACCTGGGCCGTCCAGAGATTGAAGGCGAGAACGAAGGCGAGGGACACCGCCAGGGCGTCGAAGCCCATCAGCAGCAGCCGGCGCTCGTGGATCGACAGTCCGCGCCGCCGCGCCGCGGGCACGCTGAGCGTGAGCGGTGGCTGACTCATGCGTCAGACGCTAGCAGGGCCCGACAAGATCGACGGTGATCGGGCGGCGACACCGTGCTAACAGGATTGCGACACGCCACCGGTGCTTCTGTCACGGCCGTGCCCGCCCCCCTACGAACCCTGCGCAGCGATGACCACGAATGCCGCCGGACCGGATGACGAGCCGGCGATGATTTGGAGCCCAGGGATGCGTGCTATGCAGGCGGCCTTCCAGGGGTGGGCCACCCCGGGCAACTGATCGGTACCCACGAACACCGCCTGGACACCGGCGAGGGCCTTCTGAGCCTGGTTCGGATCCGTGCAGGCCGCCGCCATCGCCATGACCCTCCAATCGCTCGGGTAGGTATCCGCGAAGGGTTTGGGCTCGGCTGCGACGTCAGGGGTGAGGGCTGTGATCCACTCGCCATCGTCACTGACGCCGTCGTTGAGGACGACGGTTCCCCGCGGGAGCGCCGCGGCCATCGACTGCATGACGGCGACATCGCGCGCCGATGGATGCTGATTCATGCCGAGCTGCCAGGCGAGGGCCGTCGAGGAACCTGCTACTCCCTCTGCGATCGCGCCCAGGGCCATCGTCGCCGCCAGCCCGACGGTGAGGGCTCTGCCCGTGAGACTGGGCGCGCCGCGCATCACCCGCCGAACACCGTCGATGACGACCACGGCACCCACGGCGGCGATGATCGGGACGACGAAGAACTCGAGACCGAGCAGGCGATCCTCGACACTCCATGGGTAGATGGCGATCCAGAGGCGGTGGAGGAGCTCGGGCCCGAGAACGTCGAGGATGCCGAGAAGCGGAATCGCCAGGGCTACGATCAGCCAGCGCGCCTGACGCCGGAGGATGAGGGTGACCAGGCCCACGACCAGCAGGATCGCGGACAGCGCTGACAGGTCGGTTCCGGTGAAGACGGCGAGGACGGAGGCCGGCCCGGCACCGGTGTGGCCGCTCAGATAGGCCGCGGCCTGGTTGTAAGCGGCGGGCGCCGGGATGTTCGAGCGCGGGATCGTCGGAGAACGCGTGATCAGGTAGCCGGCGGCGGCCGCGGCGCCGGCGGCAGCCAGACCGGCGCAGACGGCCCGCAGCGCAGCGCGCCGGCGGGCGGCGAGCAGTCCCACCCAGAATGCGCCTCCGACTGCAACGGCAGTGATGATCTCGAGGCCGTGGGTGACCCAGATCGAGAGCACCGCCGCTGCGATCAGGGTGCTCTCGGTCAGCAGTCCGGTCCCCTTGAGCAGTCGGGCGGTGGCGAGGATGAGGGGGACAACCAGTGTCGAGTCGACGATGAAGGGGTAATCGCCGAATCCGATCGGAGACGCGGGGAACACCAGTCCCAGCGAGAGCAGCGCGGCCGCGGCCGCGACCCGCCGATCCGGAACCGCCTCGAACGCGAGCACCGCGACGCTGAGCGGGAGGACCAGGAGACTGATCGTCGTCAGGGGGACGAGCAGGTCCGCCGGGGTGCCGGCGCCGAGCTCTAAGGCGAGCGCGTCCGTCGCCTCGAAGGCGGACTGGGTCCGGACGTATCCGGAGCCGTCCAGGGGCATGGGAATGATCGGGAGGACATCCTGATCGCGGGCGATCGAGGCCGCCACAGCGCCGTGGACCGCCGGGTCGTTGGCGGCGGGCAGGACGTCGCCGCGGAGGGCCACGGCGGCGACCCCGACGAGCACCGCCCCGGTGGCCACGGCGATCCCGGTCACGACCCATCCGACACCTCGACGCTCGGCAGGGCCACGCTTGTGGAGGCGATGGCGGGCGAGCGCCCCGACGGTGATCACGACCAGGACCGGGATCACCGAGACGGGTGTGAAGGGGACCCCGAGGAGGCGCAGGAGAAGTCCTGTGACCCCGACGCAACCCACCGAGAAGCCCGGCGCAGCCGCCAGGCGCTCGGGCCAGGAGAGACGCGGGGCAAGGAGAGTGGCCAGAGCCAGTCCGGGTACGGCTCCGAGCAGGAGAACCAGGGGAAGTGCGCGGAAGAAGTCGGCCAGCGGCACTCCGCGGATTCTCGGAGGAGCGGGGGAGCACCGGCCGGCCCGAGCGCCTTTCTCTCCACCCTGTAACGAAGATGTGATGGCCGTCACCGGAGCGTCAAGGTTCGCGCAGAGGGGTGAGACGGCCGGCCTCGGCCTCGTATCGTCGGGCCCTGTGGCGAGCAAGCGACTCGGGCCTCTGATGGCAGCCACCCTCTGCGGGGCGATGGTGGTCGCCTACCTCGTGCTCTGGCTCGGGGTCGGGAGGGTCGATATCGGCCGCAGCGACTTCACCTCCACGTACATCGGGGCGACCCTGCTGCGCGAGGGGCAGGGGTCGTCGATGTACGACGAGGCGCTGCAGGCCCCCCTTCACGCCACGCTGATCGCACCCGATCGGGAGGGGAACCTCCCGTTCGTCAACGCGCCGCTGGCGGCGGCGGTCGCGCTCCCGGTCAGTCTGCTGAAGTTGGACGCCGCGTACCGTCTCTGGTCGATCCTCCAATTCGCCCTGCTGGTGATCTCGGTGGTCGTGGCGATCCGCGCGGCGCCCGGGCACCGCACTCTCGCGCCCGTGACGCTCGCGGCCATCGGGCTCGTCTCCCTCGCCTGCCTCGGGACCTGGGCCACCCTGCTCCTCGGTCAGTGGGATGGGATGTCGGCGCTGGGGCTGGGCGTCGCCTACGCCTGCCTCCGTGGTCGAAGACCGGCGGCGGCCGGTGCGGTCCTGGCGGTGACGTCCCTGATCGCCAAACCCCACCTGGCCCTTGGGCTTGCCGCCTTCGTGATCGGTGTGCGCGATCGCCGGCTGCTCCTCGGTGCGGCCGGGGGCGTGCTCGGCTCGGTGCTGCTGTCCCTGCTCGTCGCCGGCCCCGGCGGGATCGCCGGTTTCGTCGGGGCCGCCATCCACTCGACCACCCGCTGGCAGCTGTCGAACATGGTCAGCCTGGTCGGGATCTCGGGATCGCTTCTCGGCAACGGCACCGCCGCCCATCTGCTCGCCGCGGGGGGATCGCTGATCGCCGTCGTCATCGCCGCCATCCTCGGCTCCGCCGTGCGGAGCCGGCCGGAGCGGCTGGAGGCCGCCCTCGCCGGTGCGGCCGTGCTCTCCCTGCTCGCCTCGCCACACGCGTACTGGGACGACCTCGCCCTGCTGGTCCCGGCTGCGGCCTGGTCGCTCACCACCCTTGTCGCACGCGGGGCCCGGGCCGGCTCACTGGCCACCGGAGTTGGGGCCATCTGGGTGCTGATCAGCGTGGCCGCGTACCTGGACATCGCGACGGACGGTGCCGCTCCGGCGGGCCTCCTCACCCCATGGACGCTGGTCGCGGCGGCCGTGCTCGCCATCCTCGTCTGCGTCCGCCAGCCTGCGCCACAGTCGAGCACGGCCTCGACGGAGGGCGGCCTGGCCCCGGCCCGGCACGGGCCCGAGCCCGCCGCACCCCGGGGTTGAGGCCTCCGCTTCCCCGACGAAGCCGCGTCACCCCAGCCGGTAGACGCGCATGAGGTCCTGGCCCGACACCGCGACGGGCGCACGGATGATCGCGCCCGCCCGCACCACGAAGAGGAGCGTCGAGCCTGCGGGCACCTCGTCGGCCGCGCTGAAGGCGCCGATGTCGCCGGGCTCGGCCTGGTACAGCTGGGCCTCCTGGGTGACGACCGTGATATGGCCGCTCTCGAGAAACTTCGACTGAGGCGGCGGCGCCTCGACGGCGAACTGGAGCTGGATCAGCGGCTGATTGAGGCCCCTCGACAGGAAGAGGCGGTGACCGCCGTCCTGGGCCAGGTCCCAGGCGTCGGCCAGACCGGCTCCCTCGCCGGTCTCGAAGGCCGCGGTGGCTCTGGCCGGATAGGCCGTGAAGTAGTCGGCGAAGTACGGGACGGCACAGGCCAGTGTGGCGGCAACCAGCAGCGCTGTCACCATCCGCGGTCTCAGCAGCCGGCGCCAGCCGGTGGCCGCCGCCCGTACCAACGGTTCCCCCGCGGTGAGGGCCCACGCCACCCCCTCGATGATCAGAACGGCGAGAAAGGGGATCAGGCCTGCCCCGCGGAGCGCGTGCGGTGCCTGCAGGGTGAGCGCCGCGGGGACGGGCGCGACCACCGCTCCGAGGAGGATGAAGCGCGCGTAGGGCTCACGCCGGCGTCGCCACAGCCGCCAGATGCCGACGAGGATGAGGGGCACCGCCACGGCGGGCAGCACCCCCCCGAAGCCCGTGGTCTGGCGGAGGTTGCCGTCCCCCTGGATGAGCTGGAATTGGGGGGAGAAGTAGGTCAGGTAGTTGGTCGCGAACCGGGCGGCGGCACCCAACAGGGATGGATGGTCGGTGAAGAGGCCGACCGACGAGTAGCGGGCCAGCAGGGCCCCGGGGTTGTCCAGCCACCAGGCGCCCAGCACCACGGCTGCGGCGATCGGAGGGAGGAGCAGGCCACGCAGGGCGCGCGCGCCGCGGCGCCAGAAGCACGTCACGGCGACGAGGAGCAGCAGGGGGACCAGGAGCCGCGCGATCGAGTACGTGAAGATGCCAATCGCCAGCGCGATGCCGGCCCCCCACCACCATCGAAGGTTCCCACCCCGGTCGGCCTTGGCGAGACACCAGCAGGCGACGGTGACGGCGAGCACCATCTGGATGTTCCCCTCCATGTCGACCTGGCTCATGAGGAACACCCAGGGCGTGGTGGCGACGAGGAGCAGGGCGATGATCCCCACCCGGCGCGAGCCGGTGAGCACTGTCGCCATCTGCCCCGCGATCAGGAAGACGGCGATCCCGGATAGCACGGAGGGGAGACGCACGGTCGCGGAGCTCAGGGGAAGGAAGAGGGTGAGGGGAGCCACCATGTAGGTCGCCACCGGGCCCTTGTAGTCCCCGAAGTCAGGGAAGAAGAGGGGAAGGTGATCGCCGTACTGATCGATCCCGAAGTGGGCGATGGTCCAGGCGTTGTACCCGACGCTCGCCTCGTCGTCGTACAGCCCGGGGGGATTGCTGCCCAGGCGCACCAGGTAGACGGCGGCCAGAAGCACCGCGGCGGCCACCAGGACCCAGACGGCGGGATCGCGAAGTCGCTGCCGGAGGAGCGTCACGCGGGTGAGCCTGCCCCAGGCCGGGGTCGGACGGCTGCAGATGTATCCCGATCGTCACCCTGACGTGACCCGGCGCGGGTACGCTGCAGCCCGATGCCAGCCCAGCGCGCGCGCAGACACGCACCCAGCGTCAGTGCGGTGCTCCCCGCCTACAACGAGGAGGCGGTGATCACCGAGACTCTGCGGCGCACCCACGCGGCACTGGCTGAGTTGGGGGCTCCCGCATTCGAGATCATCGTCGTCGACGACGGCAGCACCGATTCGACGCGGAGACGGTGCGACGAGGTCGCTGCGGCTCTGCCGGCGGTCCGGGTCCTGTCGCACCCGACGAATCGCGGTTACGGGGCAGCGCTTCGGAGCGGCTTCGAGGCGGCGCGCTGCGACGCCATCTTCCTGATGGACAGCGACGGCCAGTTCGACCCCGCCGACATCCGGCTGCTGCTGGCCCAGTGGACTCCGAGGACGGTGGTGTGCGGCTGTCGTGCCAACCGCCGCGACCCTCTCATCCGCCGGCTGAACCACCGGGTGTTCTTC
>JBEKAP010000031.1:0-14596 GCA_050015875.1 Candidatus Dormibacteria bacterium
CGGCAGCTCTTCGAGGTTCCGATCCAGGCGGCGGTGGGCGGTAAGATCATCGCCCGCGAGACGGTGTCGGCGATGCGCAAGGACGTCCTGGCCAAATGCTACGGTGGGGACATCACCCGCAAGCGCAAGCTGCTCGAGAAGCAGAAGGAGGGCAAGCGCCGGATGAAGCGGGTGGGCAGCGTGGAGATCCCCCAGGAGGCCTTCATGGCCGTCCTGCAGATGGACGAGGACTGATGACGACACCATCCGCGACACCTTCGACGATGACGCCGGCGCCGTCCGGCCGGGCCGACTGATCGTGGCCCCGCCCCGCCACCGCCGCAAGCGCCGGCCCTCCCGGGTCGTCAGCGCCCCGCCTCCCCCCGTCGCAGAGCCCGAGCCCGCCGCCTGGCCGCCCCCGCGGCGGGGTTTCATGTCGTCGCTGATGGGCCCGCCGCGGACGGGCTCGCCCCGCCCGGTGCGCCCGCTGACCAGCCCCGCCCCGGCCAACCTCGGGCCGATGTGGACCCGGCTCGACTACTACGCGCTCTCGGTCGTCACCGCCTTGGTCGTCCTGGTCATCGGCGTCGTCATCGGCGTGACCGACGCGACCAGCACCACGGTGCAGGCGAAGCCGGCTGCGACGACGAGCAGCTTCACGGTGGCGAGCGGCGACGGCAAGACGCTCCTCTGCGGCTCGAACATCGCCATCGACGTGGCCGGGACGCAGGCCCACGTCGCGGCCGTGAATGGCGACCGGGTCACGCTCGCGGCTCCGCTCCGCTCGGCGCCGGCCTCTGGTGCCACGGTCAGCCAGAGCATGGTGACCCCTGGAACCGTCGACGTCTGCGCGGCGGTGGCGGCCAGCCCGGCGCCCACCACCACCCAGTTCACCCTGGCCGGCGGGGCCGGGATCGACTTCGTCGCCGCCGGCATCAGCATCGACGGCAGGCCGGCGACGATCAAGTCCGTCAACACCACCTCCTATCGCATCACCCTCTCCAACCCGCTCGCGTCGGCGCCGGCGGCCGGCACCCCGGTCACGCAGGAGCTGTACACGACCGGCAGCCTGATCGGCGGCATCGTCGGGCTGGCGATCTCCGAGATCTCCATCGTGGTGCTGGCGGTGGCCGCGCTGGTGGCGCGGCCGATGGCCGGGCGGCTGCGGAGGAGAGAGCGTCCGAAGGTGGTCGAGGTGCTCGTCTTCGGTGCCCTGGTGGCCGTGATCGACACCCTCGTCTACTACCTGGAGGTGAGCACGCTCGGCTCCACGACCGGCACCGGAGTGGCGGTGGCCGAGCTGACCGCCGCGGCCTCGGGCTTCGTCATCGTCCCGCTCATCTTCCCGCCCGTTGCGAGGTGGTTCCGCAGGCCTCGGCGGGAACCCCGGCTCCCCCGGGGCCAGACCGGCCGGTGAGCGCTGGCGACCCCCGCTGAGATGACCGACGCCCGCGCGGCGGGCCGCGCGGGCATCCGCTCTCTCTACCTCCACGTCCCCTTCTGCGAGCGGCGCTGCGAGTACTGCGACTTCGTCTCGCTGCCGGGCCGCGATCGTGAGGCCGAGTACGTGGAGGCGCTGCGGGCCGAGATCCGCGGCCTGGCCGCCCGGCTGGGCCGGCTGGAGCTCGACACCGTCTTCGTGGGTGGCGGGACCCCGAGCTTCGTGGACCCCGACCGCCTCGCCGGAGTGCTCGGCGAGGTGCGCGCCGGCTTTGCCCTCGCTCCGGGGTGCGAGGTCACGCTCGAGGCAAACCCGTCCAGCACCTCGGTCGGGCGGGCCGCCGGCTGGCTGGAGGCCGGTTTCAACCGGGTGAGCCTCGGCATCCAGAGCCTGGAACCGGAGATCCTCGCCTTTCTCGGTCGTGTCCACGATCGGGAGCGGGCCCTTGCCGCCGTGAAGGAGGTGCGGCAGGCCGGATTCTCCCGGATCAGCTGCGATCTGATCTACGCCGTCCCCGGCCTCGACGACGCTCGCTGGCGCGCCACCCTCGAGCGGATCGCAGCCCTCGGGCCGGGTCACGTCTCCGCCTACGAGCTCACCGTCGAGCCCGGGACTCCGCTGCATGCGAGCGTGCGGCGCGGTGAGAGGCCGGCCGTGGATCCCGAGGCCGCTCTCCGCCAGCACCGGATCGCGGTCTCAGTTCTCGGTGCGGCCGGACTCCGCCAGTACGAGGTGAGCAACTATGCGCACCCGGGCGAGGAGTGCCGGCACAACCTCGTCTACTGGCGCCGGGGCCACTACCTGGGCGCCGGGCTCGGAGCCCACGGCCACCTGCCCGCCGGAATGGGAGACCTCGTCGACATCACGGTGCCGCGGGAGGCGGTCGGCGTCCGCTACTGGCACGGACGCAGCCTCCCCGCCTACGTGGACCGGACCCGCGACGGCTCGGGTGCGCTGCCCATCGAGGGCTCCGAGGCGATCACCGCCGCCGATGCCGAGGCCGAGCGCATCCTGCTCGGCCTGCGACTCGCCGAGGGCATCGCCGTCTCCGGGCCGCTCGCCGAACGCTCCGAGGCGCTCGTGGCGGCGGATCTGCTGTGGTGCAGGCAGAGACGGGTGGGGGCGACCCCCCGCGGTCAGGAGGTCCTGGACGAGGTCATCCGCCGGCTCCTGGCCTGACGTCGCGGACGTGCCAGGTGGCGCCCGCCCCGTCGGGACCTCCGCCGCCCGGCTCCGGCGCCGCCGCGCCACCGCCCGGGGGGTGCGCTTCCGGGACCGCCGGGTGCTGGCGCTGCCACGAGGCGACGCCGTCGAGAAGCACGGTGACGAGGCGCCGCCGGAAGTCTGCGACGGCCGTCTCCGCCTGCTCGGTTGATCCCGGCCGCTCCCCGAAACCGTGGTCCTCGTGCCAGGGGATGGGAAGGCGGAGCGCCATCTTCGACTGGACACGGGCCTCGGCGACCCCCGGCTCTGCCTCCTCGATCACCACCGCGAGCCGCAGCGTCGGCCCGAGCTCGTCGCACACCTTCCACGCCCGCTCCCAGGTGCGCACCCGCTCCACGCCCACGAGCGCGAAGCGCACCGGGTCGATCACCAGCGCCTGGTGCCACCACGCGGCCAGCTCGGTCATCTCCGCGACCACCGCGTCGTCGACCTCCTGGACGATCCAGGACAGGACCATCGGGACGACGTTGCCGATGTCCACGTGGACGGTCCGGTGGAACTCGTCCTGGGTGCCGTCGAGGAACCGTCCGTGGGTGGGGCAGAAGATCTCGTCGTCGGTGATGTAGCGGTGCTGCGGGCACCAGGCGGTGGGGCAGGAACGCCCATGGCGGTCCACATAGCTGCAGGCGAGCCCCGTCTTCTGCCCGCAGCCCCGGAAGGAGCACCACTCCTCCCCGAAGTCGTACGCCAGGGTGCTGGCGGGCGTGGGCGGGGCGGGCGGCAGCGCCGGCTCCTCAGCCGGGACCGGCCGTCTCCAGAGGTTCACCTCGGTGCTCCACGGGCTCCCGCCACTCGGGAAGGACCTCAGTGTCATTCACCTGTGATGCACCGCCCTCGATGTCGCATGACAGAGCGGTCACGGAGCTGCGCCGCTCAGCGCGTCACCAGACGCGGCGTGAGCCGCGGGATGGCTCCATCCGGAGCCGGGAGCCCCATGGCTGAGGCGTCCCGCCGTCACCTGGCCGCCGCGATTGTGGACGCCTGTAACGTCGAGGTGAGGCCGGAAGCCTCCGCTCGACGGACAGGTCACAGTGTCGCCGCGGGGCTTTCGGAAGGGGGTCCCGTTGTCGGACGATTGCGTCAATCATGCGCCATACTCCTGGCTCTCCAGGCCGTCAGCCCGTGCCCGAACCGGTCGTCACCGAGCTCCTCCGCGCCGGACTCTCACGTGGCACCGTGCTCGCCATGGAGCGCTGGAAGGCGCAGGAGGTGCTCGACCTCCTCCGTTCCGCTCACCACGGCGAAGGCCACCGCTGGGCTCCCGACTTCTGCTCGCGGGGCGCCGGTCGCGCCTCCGCGGGCGGCCCGGCGAGCTTGCCGGCGGGACCGGTGCTAGGATTTAGCACTCAGGACTAGCGAGTGCTAAGGTGGCTCCGGGTGGAGCCGCCGGTCCGGGAGAGCCATGGAGAGCTGGATCCCTCTCGATACGCGCAAGGAGCAGATCCTCAAGGCGGTGGTCGCGGACTACACCGCCACGGGGGTGCCGGTGGGATCGCACGCCCTCGCCATGCACCTCGCGACCTGGTCGGCCGCCACCATTCGCAACGAGCTGGCGACCCTTGTCGAGGTGGGCTACCTCCTCCAGCCACACACCTCCGCCGGCCGCGTGCCGAGCGATCGCGGCTACCGGTATTACGTCGACTTCCTGATGCAGGAGGAGGGGCTTCCGGGCGGGGTGCGCCGGCAGCTCGAGCCCCGCCTCGCGGTCATGCCCGCGGACATCGAGGGAGTCCTGGAGCTCGCCGCCCAGGTGCTCGCCGTGGCCGTGGACGCTCTGAGCATCGTCACCGGGCCGAGGGCTCGCAGTGTCGCCGTCAAGCACCTCGACCTCGTCTCCCTCGACCCCGCTCATGCCCTCCTCATCCTGGTGCTGGACGGCAACGTGATCCGCCAGCACCCGATGGCCCTCAGCCATGAGGCCGATCAGGAGGAGCTGAGCCGGCTCGCCGGGGGTCTGAACGCCGAGATCGTCGGCCTTGACGGGGCCCAGATCGAGGCCACCCAGGGACGCCAACCGGTCCATCCGCTCCGCTCCGAGGTGGTCGCCGACATCGCCGCATTCCTCCACTCGATGGAGTCACGGCAGGACACCCTGATCGTCCACGACGGCGTGCGCAACCTCCTCCACCAGCCCGAGTTCGGCGACATCCAGCGGCTCGCCCAGGTGCTGGAGCTGGTCGAGGAGGAGCGCGTCCTCGGCGAGCTGCTCGCCGCCGCCTTCGAGGAGGCGGGCGGTGCTTCGGAGCCCGGCGTGACGGGCGGTCCCGCGCCCGCGGGGCGTCCGGTGATCGTCGTCATCGGCGCCGAGTCCGGGATCTCCCAGCTCAACGGTTGCAGCCTGGTGCTGACCACATACCGCGCGGGCGAGGGGAGGGGTGGCACCGTGGGGGTGCTGGGCCCCACCCGCATGCCCTATTCGCAGGTGGCCCCGCGGGTGCGCTTCGTCGCCGATCGGGTCGGAGACGCGGTGACCCGGGTGCTCAGTTGACCGTGTCCGGCGATCGAGGAGACCAAGGATGAGCGACCACCCCAGGCGGAGTGCGGACGGGAGAGCCGTCCGTGCCGCCCCTCATGGCGAGCCGCCGTCCCCTCCCGGCGTCACCCCCTCCGGGCCGGCCGGCGCGCGTGCGCAGGGAGGTGCGCGCGCGGCCTTGCACACCGCTCCCGGGGAGGCTCCTCCCGACCCCGGGCCGGGAGTGGCCGCTGCCGCCGAACCCGGCACCGCCGACGACGTCGATCGCCTGAGGACCGAGCTCGCCGAGCGGAGCGAGCAGCTGCTTCGCCTCGCCGCCGACTTCGAGAACTTCCGCCGGCGCAAGGGCCAGGAGCTCACCGACCGGGGTCGGTATGCGTCCGAGGAAGCCGCTCGCGCGCTCCTCCCGGTCCTCGACAACCTCCGTCGCGCCGTCGGCCACTCGGCGGGGGACGGGAGCGGCCAGCAGTTGCTGGACGGGCTGCGCATGGTGGTGATCCAGTTCGAGCAGGCGCTGAGCGCGATCGGTGTCGAGCCTGTCGAGACGGTGGGCGCGCGGTTCGATCCCTCGGTGCACGAGGCGATCGGGGGCGAGGAGTCCGACCAGGTGAGCGAGGACACTGTGGTCGCCGAGCTGCAGCCCGGCTACCGTCTGCATGACCGTCTCCTCCGTCCCGCGCTGGTCCGGGTCGTACATCCCCGCCAGGGGGCGAACGCCCCCGAGGTCCCCGAGGTCTGATGGCGACCGTCAAGCGCGACTACTACGAGGTCCTCGGCGTCGCGCGCGACGCCAAACCCGAGGAGCTGAAGCGCGCGTACCGGAAGCTCGCGATGGAGTTCCACCCCGACCGCAACCAGGGCGACAAGGGGGCGGAGGAGAAGTTCAAGGAGGTGGGTGAGGCGTACTCCGTCCTCAGCGATCCCCAGAAGCGCCAGCGCTATGACGCGTACGGCCACGGCGGTCAGCAGATGCCCGACTTCGGGCAGTTCTCCTTCGACTCAGCCTTCGACCTCTTCGACATGTTCTTCGGAGGCGGCCGGCGCGCGCGCGGGTCAGGACCGCAGCGGGGCTCCGACCTGAGGATGTCCGTGGACATCACCTTCGAGGAGTCCGTCTTCGGTGCCAAGCGCACCATCGAGGTGCCGCGTGCCGACACCTGCCCCGAGTGTACGGGGAGTGGCGCGGCACCCGGGACGACGCCGCACACCTGCCCCGACTGCGGGGGCAGCGGCCAGGTGCGGCGGGCGATGCAATCGATCTTCGGCCAGGTCATGAACGTGACCGCCTGCCCGCGCTGCCACGGCTCCGGCAAGCTGGTGGACAACCCCTGCCCGCGCTGCCGCGGCAGGGGGCTCGTGGAGGCACGCAAGACCCTCGAGGTCTCCATCCCCGCCGGGGTCGATGGCGACGTCCAGGTCCGGGTCTCCGGCGAGGGTGAGGCCGGACCCCAGGGTGGGCCTCACGGCGATCTCTATCTGAGTTTCCGGGTCGCGCCCCATCCTCAGCTCATACGTCGAGGACAGGACCTCGTCTACGAGCTTCCGGTCTCGGTCACCCAGGCGGTGCTCGGGGACCGGATCGCCGTGCCCACGGTGAGCGGCGAGACACAGCTGGAGCTGCCCGCCGGCACCCAGCCGGGTCGGGTCATCAAGA
Source organism: Candidatus Dormibacteria bacterium (assembly GCA_050015875.1). Classification (GTDB taxonomy): domain Bacteria; phylum Chloroflexota; class Dormibacteria; order Aeolococcales; family Aeolococcaceae; genus Changshengia. Next base: position 6,772 of record JBEKAP010000031.1, read on the forward strand.
TCGCCGGTCAGGGGGTTCCGCACCTCCGGACCGGGCGACGCGGTGATCAGATCTGCGTCGTCCGGGTGGTGGTGCCCGCCCACGTCTCCGCCAGGGAACGCAAGCTGTACGAGGAGCTGGGAGGGCGCGACGGGAAGCCCGTGGAGGTCAGGCGCGGCTTCTTCGACCATCTGCGGGACTTCTTCGCGCCTGCCGAGTGACCCGCCCGCCGCATGTTTAGCGGCCCGGCCGGGGTTGGTACAGACCATCCAGGTTCCCATCCGCCTGGTTCACAAGGAGGGCAGTGAGATGGCACTGATGCGATGGACTCCATGGGGTGAGCTGACCAGTCTTCACGAGCAGATGGACCAGCTCTTCCAACAGGTTTTCGGCGAGCCGCTGGCTCGGAGCAGCAACGTCGCGGAGCTCACGCTGCCGGTCGACATCCGGCAGTCGGAGGCGAGCTACGTCATCGAGGCGTCGGTCCCGGGCTTCCGTCCCGACGAGGTCGAGGTGACCTACGACGACGGCGTGCTCACCATCCGCGGCGAGCGGCGTGCCTCGAACGACACCACCGAGGGCGATTACGTCCGTCGCGAGCGGCGGGTGGCGTCGGTCTTCCGGCAGGTGGTTCTCCCCGGCGAGATCCAGCCGGACGGGATCACCGCCACCTTCGAGAGCGGCGTCCTGGCGGTGACCGTGCCTCGCGTCGCCAAGCCGGAGCCGAAGCGCATCCCGGTGACCTCCGGGGCCCCGTTGGTGGGCTCGGCAGGCCCGAGCTGAGCCGGGTCGCGGGCTCACCCAGTAAGCCGCCTCCGGCCGTGTCTCAGCTGGAGGCGGCTTTCCTCGCCCGCTTGTCGCGGTACATGTTGGTATCGGCCCGCCGGAGGAGCTGCGCCGGCTCGCCGCCGTCCTCGGGGAAGGCCGCCTGACCGATGCTGAGCCCGACCGGGACCTCGCGATCGTCGACGGTCATCGGTTCTCCCATCCGCTGACGGATCTTGGCGCTGATCAGCTCGGCCTGCGCGGGATCGGCGTCGACGGCCACGATCACGAACTCGTCGCCTCCGAGTCGGGCGACCGTGTCCGATACGCGAACCGAGGCCTGGAGGCGCGCGGCCGTCTCCCTGAGCACGGCGTCGCCGGCGCTGTGTCCCAGTGCGTCGTTGAGCGCCTTGAACCCGTCGATGTCCAGGACGAAGAGGGCCATCGGCCGGCCCGAACGGCGCGCATTGGAGATGCCGTGCTGCAGCCGGTCGTTGAAGAGGAGGCGGTTGGGCAGCCCGGTGAGGGGGTCGTGCATCGCCGCGTGCTCCATGACCGCCGATTGGATGATCAATGCGGCCTCGGTTCGGTCCCGGCCCCGGAGCGCTCGGTTGACCCTCAGGACCGCCGCCAGGAAGAGGACGGCCAGGACCGCGCAGATGCTGAACACGACGACCCGGAGGCTCGACACTCCCGCCAGCGCTGAGCCGGGCAGTGTGGCTCGCACGACCCATGGGGTCCCGCTGATCGGGCTGTAGACGGCCGGCCCGCCGCTCCCGCTGTCATCCAGCTCGACCGCGCCGGTCGTGAGAGCCCGGTCGGCTGCCACGGTGATCGACGCGTCGGGGGTCCAGCCGGTCATGACGCCCGCGCCTCCGGACCCCGACGCCTCCTCGCCCAGCACCAGGCCACCGGCCCGATCCAGCACCAGCAGCTTCATCCCCTGAGCCGCGGCGAGGGATTGGAGGGAGACCAGCGATCCTCCCAGGCCGTATCGCTCCACCAGGAAGCCGCCGGCAGTCCCGCCGCCCTCGAGAACCGGGACCGCCACGACGATGGCGGGGGCCGCCGGCGCGGAAGGTGCCGCCACCGCCACGTGGCCCGCGTGCATGCTGCTCGCCTCCCACCCCGAGGGCAGACCGTCGAGGGGGTCCTGGTTGCCGGCACGGAGGACCGGCGAGCCGACCGCGTTGGTCAGGACCACGCCCTGGCTCTGCGCCTCGGCGATCGAAAGGGCGGTGAGGTCGGCGGTGGCGGCCGGGGTGGCCGTGGTGCCACCCTCGGCGAGCGCCAGGATCGGCAGCTCGTCGGCGGTGTTGTCGAGGGCCGCGACCCGTCCGGAGATGACCTGCTCGAGGTAGCCGGCGGCCTGCCTGGCCGCGCTGGAGAGGCGGGCGTTGACCTGGTCGGTGATGGCCGACCCGCCCAGCGAGGTGCTCAGCAGGGCAACCGTGATCAGCGAGGCCAGCCCCGCGGCGGCCACCAGGGCGGCGGTGCGCCGCCGTCCGATCCCGCGGCCTCGATGTGTGCCGGCATCGGGCGGGGTGGAGGGTGGGGGGTACGCGGGCAGGGCTCGCGGGGCCGGCGCCGCAGGGTCGGAGGGGAGCGGGCGCTCGGCTCTCGCGTCGTGCCCGACCAGGTCTCGGGGGCTCACGGCCGTGCCGACCGAACTCTGGCCCGGCGCAGCCGTGCCGGCGCGGCGAGTGCGCGCACGCGCTCCGTCATCCGACCCCACCGCATCGAGCAGGGGTCTCCGCCGGCAAGCCACGGCTTGCGCCAACCGATCGCATTCAGGTCGGCCCCTCCCCCGCGGGCCTGGAAGGCCCAGCTGGTTCCAGCAAGTGTGGCACCCTTGCAGGCCCGTCTGCAGAGTGCGGCGCGTCAGACGGGTCTGACCTTCCTGGGGCCTCTGCGGTGAGGGCGCTCGCCGGATGCTGCGATGGGCTGCGACCGGTTCATCGTTCAGCTCGGAAGGACGTCGATCCCCTCGATCTCCACCTGCTTGTGGCTGCCGCGGCGACCGGCGACGAGGCGGACGTGTGAGGGCGCGACGCCCGCCCAGGCGGCGACCAGCCGGAGCACCGCCGCGTTGGCGGCGCCGTCCACCGGTGGCTGGGTGATGCGCAACCGGAGCTCTCGCCCGTCCCAGGTGAGCTCCTCCCTCCCCGATCTCGGATGGACCACGACGGCGACGCGCATCAGGCCCGGTCCGCGCCGGATTCTCCGACGATGGTCCCGCGCAGCAGCTCGCCCTCGACCCCGGTCGCCACCACCGTCTGCATGCCCCCCGCCCGCGTCCCGGCGGTGGGGACCGCCACCACCTCGTGGTAGCCGTCGCTCAGGCCGTGGGCCGTCCCCGCCTCCACCCGGTCCCAGACCACCCGGTGCCGGCGGCCGACCGCCCGCTGGCGCCGTCTGCGGCCGCTCGCCGCAGCCGCGCGCCGGACCTCGGCGCTGCGCGACCGCAGTGTCATCTCCTCCGCGCGCTCCGGGAGGCGGGCGGCCTCCGTCTCCGGCCGCGGCGAGTAGCGGAACACGTGGCAGCCGAGGAACTCGACCTCTTCGATCAGGCGCAGGGTGGCCTCGTGGTCCTCCTGACTCTCGCCCGGGAAGCCCACCATCAGATCGGTGGTCAGCTCGGTGTCGGGGTCGTGGCGGCGCAGGCCCTCGATCACCCGGACGTATCGCGGCCGCCGGTAGCCGCGATGCATGGCCCGGAGCACCCGGTCGCTCCCGCTCTGGAGGGGGACGTGCCAGTGACCGCACAGGTGCGGATCGGCGTTCAGCTCGATGAGCGGCTCCGAGATGTCGTTGGCGTTGATGCTGCTGAGGCGGATGCGCGCCGTCCCGTCGAGACCCTCGAGGAGACGGCGCACCAGGGCGGCCAGGTCGGATCCCCGGTCCCGGCCGTAGCTGCCGAGGTCGACCCCGGTCAGGACCACCTCGGCGTGGCCGGCGGCCGCGGCGGCCTGGGCTCGTTCCAGCACCAGCTCCGCGGGGACGCTCGCCGCCGCGCCCCGGGTCCGCCACACGACGCAGTACGTGCACCGGTGGTCGCAGCCGTCCTGGACCTTGAGAAACGCCCGGCTGCGCAGCGGGGGCGGCGGCAGGTGGTGGAGAGGGTCCACGCGTCCCGCGGTGAGGGCGGCGATGTGGTCCGCGATGCGCAGCTTCTCCGCGTTTGCGAAGACGGCATCCAGCCCCGGCACCGCCGTCCTGCCGTCGCCTCCGGCCGCCAGGTAGCGACCGGGATTGGCGTCGACGGAGCAGCCGGTGAGGATGAGGTGGCATCCGGGGTCCCGGCGGCGCAGCCGGTGGAGCCGCTGGCGGGTGGTGGCGTCGGCCTGGAGCGTCACCGCGCACGAGTTGACCACGCGGACGTCGGCGGGGTCGTCCTCCGGGACCATCTCGCATCCGAGGGCAGCGAGCCTCCCTGCCAGCTCGGCCATCTCCGCGTAGTTGACCTTGCAGCCCAGGCTCGTGAGAGCCACCCGGAGCGGACCGGCGATGGCCTCGCCGCGCGTCGTCTGCGGCTCAGCGCTCGTGGTCGAGATCCCCCGATCGGGCGAGGATGAGCCCGGCCGCGACCATGGCGGCCCGGCGAGCCGGCAGCACACGGGGGCCGAGGTGAACCATCTCGGCGCCCGCCTCCCCGAGGCGGTCGATCTCGGCGAGGTCCAACCCTCCCTCCGGACCGACCACCAGCGCCGCCGGACGGGCCGGGTCGATCTCCAGCCGGGCCAGCGGGACGGCCCCTCCCACCACGCAGACGAGGATGCGCGCGCCCTCCGGCAGCTCCGCCAACGCTCCGGTCAGGTCGGTCAGGCCCGCCACTCGCGGGACGGCGCCACGATGGGCCAGCTCCGCGGCCTCGCGCGCGATCTCGCCCCACCGGCGCAGCCGGGTCGCGGCCCGCTCCGGGCCAGGTCGGGTCACGCTGCGCGCGGCCACGACGGGACGGATGGCGGTCGCCCCGATCTCGGCCAGGCCTGCCACGACCTCGTCGATCTCCCGGATCAGGCCCTGGACCACGTCGAGGCGCAGGCGGGGCTCACCCGAAGCGGGGCGGGACCAGACGATCGAGCCGGCCACGCGACCTCTCTCCACCGTGGCGATCCGGACCCCGTGCTCCTCGCCGGCGTCGTCGACGACCACGATCAGCTCGCCGGGCTGGACACGCAGGGGCCCGGCGAGATGGTGCGCGGCGTCCCCCTCGACCACCAGCGCGCCGTCGCCGATCCGCTCCCGGGCGACGAAGAGTCGTGGCATGGGGCAATGGTGGCGCGTCCCGCGCCGGAGGCGATCCCGAGGAGCCGAGCCAGGCGCTCCCGATCGGCGCCCGACCCGACATGGCGCGTGCACCGGCAGGCGTCGGCCCCGCCACGGCGTGCCCTACGATCCGGACCAGTGGCAGAGCCGAGACGCGACCGGCACGTGGGCACGAGCGACGGCGTCGAGCTCGCCGTGAGCGTCGACGGCGACGGCGATCCCCTGCTGATGATCCCGGGTCTCGGGGCTACCCGGCGGGTCTATGCCCCGATCATCCCCGCGCTCGCGCGGCACCATCGTGTGATCGTCTATGACCCCCGCGGTGTGGGCGGCTCCGACGTGCCGCCGGGGCCGTACCCGATGCCCCGTCTGGCGGCGGACGCCGTCGAGGTGGCCTCAGCGCTCGGGGCGGAGACCTTCCGGCTCTTCGGCGCCTCCATGGGGGGTCTCACCGCTCAGCACGTCGCCGTCCTCCACCCCGGGCGCGTGACCCGGCTGATCCTGGCCGCCACCGGTCCCGGGCGCCATACGGCCATTCCCGCGCAGCCCGAGGCGACCGCCGCACTTCTCGGACGGGGGGCGAGGACACCTGCCGAGGCGTACCGGATGGCCTGCACCGTCCTCTACGCGGAGCGCTTCCAGCGCGAGCATCCCGACTTCATCGACGCCGAGGTGGCCCACCGGGCGTCCCACCCGATCCCGGGACGCGCCTTCACGGCTCAGTTCCGCGCCTCGCGGGACGCCGACATCGGTGACCGGCTCGCTGAGATCGCGGTCCCCGTGCTGGTCCTTCACGGCACCGACGACGTCCTGGTCCCGATCGCCAACGCGGAGGCGCTCGCCAAGGTGATCCCCGGAGCGCGCCGCTACTGGTTCGACGGCCGCGGCCATCTCTTCTTCCACGAGGACCCGGAGCTGACGGCGCAGGTCGTGCTCTCCTTCCTGCGCGGCGGCTGAGGCCGAGCCCAACGCCGGCTCGCGCTAGTCGGAGCTTCCGGGCTCCGTGTCGCCAGCGGTTCCGCCCGGCTCGCCCTCACCGCTGCCCTTGCGCTTCTTGCGGCGGCGCCGCCGCTTGGTCGCCGGCCCCGCCAGGACCGGTTCCCGCGCCTCGGTGCCGCGCCCGACCTGGACCGGGGCGGTCGCGATCGCCTGGGTCTCGCGGATCAGGGTCACCTTGATGACCCCCGGGTACTGCATCTCGCTCTCGATCTCGCGGGCGATCTCGCCGGTCAGGGCCGGCATCTCCGGGTCCGTCACCCTGCCGGCTCTGACGAAGATCCGGACCTCGCGCCCCGCCTGGAGGGGGAAGGCCCGCTCCACCTGGGGATGCCGGGTCGCGATGCCCTGGAGCTGCTCGAGACGGGCCAGATAGGCGGCCAGGGTGTCGCGCCGGGCACCGGGGCGGGAGGCCGAGATGGCGTCGGCGCAGATGGTGAGCATCGCCAGGTCCGTCGACGGCTCGACGTCGAAGTGGTGCGCCTTGACCGCATGGACGATGGTGGGATCGACGCCGAGGACGAGGAGCAGCTCGCCGCCGATGATGGCGTGGGAGCCCTCGACGTCGTGATCCACCGCCTTGCCGATGTCGTGCAGGGTGCCGGCCTCGCGGGCGGCGCTCTGGGGGAGGCCCAGCTCGGCGGCCATGACGCCGCAGAGGTAGCCGGTCTCCTTGCAGTGGAGGAGGGCGTTCTGGCCGTACGAGAAGCGGTAGTGGAGGGTCCCGAGGAGCTCGGCCAGCTCCGGGCGCCCCTCCATCGCCATCTCCCACATGGCTTTCTCGCCGAGCTCCTCGATGGTGGCGGAGAGGCGGCGCCGGGTGCGGAGCAGGAGGGGCGGGACGTCCGCCGCCTGCACGCCGCGGTCGAGCACCTCGATCGAGGCCTGGCGGGCGATCTCCCGCCCCACCGGGTCGAGGCCGCGGAGGGTCGCCTGCTCGCGCTCGCCGTCGACGCCCAGGTCGGTCCCGGTGGACTCCGCGACCACCTGGAGGGCGGTGAGCAGCCGCTCGCGGCGGGTCTCGTCGAGCCCCTCGAGGTTGATCGGGGAGAGCCGCGGGGCGGAGTCGACGTGGCTCTCGGACTGCCGTTCGACGGCCCCCACCAGGAGGGTTCGCACCGCGGCCTCGGGCTCACCCGTCTGCTCGGCGACGAGCAGCGACACCCGGTCTGCCCGCTCCGCCTCCAGCTCGGCGTCCAGACTTTCCAGGACCAGCCGCTCCGCGGTCTCCCGGTCGGCGGCGGCGCGCTCGGCGATGGTCCGGCGCACCTCCTCCCGGTCCGAGCTGACCTCGGCGACCCTCGCGTCGATCTCCTCTCTCCGCTTGCGGTGGGCGAAGCGGCGCTCGTCGAAGATGGCCCGCCGGTCCCGCCAGGTGCGCTCCCGCTCAGCCAGCGCGGCCTCCCGGGCCTCCAGCGCGGCGCTGCGCACCGCGACCTCCTCGGTGGTCGCCTCGCGGATGGCAAGGGCCTCCGTCCTTGCCGCGGCGACGATCGCCGCGGCCTCGGTGCGGACCTGGGTGGGGCTGGGCGGCAGGGCGGCAGCCGGCGGCGACGCCACCCGGCCTCGGGCGACGACGACGACCGCGACCGTGGCGAGGACCAGGAGGGCGGCGGCGGCGAAGAGGACTGCGGCCATGACTGGTGGCTCAGTCTACGGTGGCGACGCCTGCTCGGCCCGCCCGACCGGGCGGGCCCGGCACTTTCCCCCGGTACAATCGGCCGGGCACTCGTTCAGGAAGCCGCCAGCAGGAGCCGGAGTCCCACCTCGTGATCTCTCAACTCACCGACCGCGTCTGGACCGACGATCTGAGCGA
>JBEKAP010000032.1:0-13982 GCA_050015875.1 Candidatus Dormibacteria bacterium
TCGACGTAAGCCTGGGTGCTGATCTCTCCGAAGACCAGGACGGTGCCCGTGCAGAGGGCCGTCTCGCAGGCGACCCGGCCCAGGGGGTCCTTGGCCAGGACGGCGTCCAGCACGGCGTCACTGATCTGATCGGCCATCTTGTCGGGATGGCCGTCCGTCACCGATTCCGAGGTGAAGAGCCGCTTCTGCGGCCCATGGGGATGGTGCGGGGTCATCAGAGAGCCCTCCAATCTCACCGGCGGCCACCGACCCGCCTGTCGCGGCGCCGGCCCACTCCTGTCCGAGATGCGATCGATCCTACCAGGCTCCGGCTCGAAACCGCGCCGTCACTAGCCGGGAGCCGGTCAGACGTGTACTGTATCCAACACGTATAACCAACCCGGCGACGGTTTCAGCGCCGGACTTTAGGAGCACAGGCGTTGGCCGTCGATCAGACTCTGCGCTGCCGCGAATGCGGTGTCGACTTCATCTGGACCGAGGGGGAGCAGCAGTTCTTCTCGTCCAAGGGACTAACCAACCCGCCCTCTCGCTGCCCTTCGTGCCGTGCCGCCCGCAAAGCGGCCGGGATGGGCGGAGGCGGCTACGGCGGTGGTGGTGGCGGCGGCGGACGCTCCGGCGGTGGGCCTCGCCAGATGTTCGAGGTGACCTGCGCCGGCTGCGGCGGGATCGCCCGGGTGCCCTTCCAGCCCCGCGGTGACAAGCCCGTCTACTGCAGCGACTGCTTCCGTACGTCGGCACGGTGACAGGAGTCCCGAACGACGCCATCGCGATCGGCGCGAGAGTCAGCTTCCCCTACGGAGGAAGTCGGCGCGTCGGTACGGTGGCGGATGTCTCGATGCTCCCTGACGGGGGCGGTGGGCTGAGCGTCTCCTACCTGATCGACGTGGGCAACCGCAAGGTGTTCGTCCAGGGCGACGGGGTGACACGCGCCAGCGCCGGGCCCCTGCCTGCCTTCGACGCGGTGGCCGAGGGGGCCGCGTACGGCCGCAAACGGCCGCGCAACCCGCGCCGGAGGTAGGGCGGCCGATCTGATCTACGCGCCCCGGCACGCCCCTCGGGGGTGCCGGGCGTACGTAGACTGACAGGGTGCCCGGCTTCCGGCTCTCCGCCTACATCACCGCGACCTTCGGCGTCGAGGACTGGCGGGGTTTCCGGCTCTGTGGCATGGACGAGGTGGGCAGGGGGGCCTTCGCAGGGCCATTGGTGGCAGCGGCGGTGGTGCTGCCGCGCGGCTTCCGCCACCCGTGGCTGCGCGATTCCAAGAAGCTGACGGCGCATCAGCGCGAGGTCGTGGCCGAGGAGGGTCACCGCCGGGCCGTCGGGTGCGCGATCTCGGAGATCAGCACCGACGACATCAACCGGCACGGCCTTGGCTGGGCCAACGTGGAGGTGTTCCGCCGCCTGGTCTCCGAGGTGACGGCGGACGGCTACTGCTGCGACGGCCGGCTGAGGATCGATGCCGCACATCCCGTCCATTGCCTCGTCGGAGGGGACGACTTGGTCCCGTCGATCTCAGCGGCGTCGATCGTCGCCAAGGTGCATCGTGACGCTCTGATGCGCCGCCTCCACCTCGACGCCCCGGTGTACGGCTGGGCGAGCAACAAGGGCTATGGAGCCCCCGTCCACCGCGCCGCCATCCTCTCCCACGGGGTTCACCCGGAGCACCGCCGCGTCTTCATCGAGAATCTTCTCCAGCTTCAGCTGGACCTGGGCTTCGACGCCGAGGGCACGGTACCGCTGGCCGAGCTGGAGGCAGCCGGCGCGGCCACGGCGGGCGGGCCCAACTGAGGGGCCGGGCCGGTCCAGGAGGCCAGGCGGTGGTCAGCCCGCCCCGCACCCACACGCGCCGCCACAGCACCCGCCTCCGATGGAGGGCCCGGAGCGGCCGGAGGCGCCTGGCTGCCCGCCCACGAGCATCCCCACGCGACTGATCAGGGGCATGCTCGCACGGCTCTCGCAACCGGGGCACACCGCGGCCAGCTCGCGCTCCGCCATCGGGCGCATCACCTCGTAGACGGCGGCACAGTCGTTGCACCGGTATTCGTAGAGGGGCATCTGCTCAGGGTAACCGAGCCGGGGCATTTGACATACGAACATCAGTTCGCTATCATGGGCGCATGGTCGTACCCCGGACGATCGAGCTGGAGCTCCCCCTCGGCGATGGACCGACCGGTGAGCTGGCCAGCCGCAGGCTCGGTCACGTTCGCCAGATGATCGGCGACGACGGCGACGCCCTGGTGCGTCTGGCCGCCGCCTTCCCCAACCTGGCTGCGATGTACGCGGCATCCGAAGAGGAGCTGGGACGCGTGGTCGGCCCGATCGCGGCCGCCCGGATCCGCTGGTTCCTCGACGCCCCTCTCGCGACGAGCCTCGCTCCCCGGCATCTGAGGGCGCTCGCCCAGGCCGCCTGACGGAGGCCGCGAGCGTCGCCCAGGACGTGGACGGCGACTGGAGGTGACAGTGCTGACGGCTGCTCTCGCCCGGGACGTGCCGCCTGTGTCAGCATTGGCGATGGCGGGAAGTGGCATGACGGCAGCGTCGCCGGCGGGCGATGGCGATGACGGCCGTCGCGACCCCGGTTGGGAGAGGCTTCCGCCGCGTTTCACGACCGCCCATCGAGGAGAAGGACCATGGGTCGACACTCCAGGTCTGCCGCGATCGAGAGGCAGGTGTCAGAGACCGGTAGCCGAGCCGTGGAGAAGGCGGCTGAGACCGTTGCCGAGCTGGCCGAGCGCGCGGTGGTGGTGGCGCGTGAAGCGCAGCGAGTAGCGAGCCCGGCACTGCGCAGCGCCGTGCACACCTCGGCGGAGACCCTGAGCCACGCCGCCGAGAAGGCCGCCGTCGTCCTCGCCGAGGCCGCGGATCGTCTCTCACAGGAGGTTTCTGAGATGCCCACGGGCAAGCGCGCCGCCAAGGCCGCGGCGAAGGCCGAGATCAAGGCCGCCCGTCCAAAGCGGTGGCGTCGCCGGTTTCGCCGGACCCTCGTCATCACCGGTATCGCCGGCGCGGCGTATCTCGCCGTCACCAAGACGCCCCTGAAGGCCAAGCTTTCCGAGCTGGTCTTCGGTCCCCCGCTCGACGAGGAGGACCTCGAGCCGATCACCCTGCCGGTGAGCGGCACGCCGGTGCCCGACGATGGTGAGGCATCGGAGGCGCTCGACGAGGAGGAGGGCGGCAAGAAGGCACCCAAGGCCAGAGGACGCGGCTCGGCTCGGGCACCCAAGGAAGACGGTGCCGCAGAGTAAGGCGACCTCCCGGCCCGCGTCATCGTCCATCCCGAAGGAGCGTCAGTGACCGATCGCCCATTCCTGCCCCGTCGCCCACCGGACGATCGGTCCTACCCGCCCCGCCCCCCCTTCCGTCCCCCCATGCCGGCACCGCGGCCCAATGCGGAGCCGGCCCCGACCGCCAGCAGCGTCCGGCTCAAGGACGGAGAGCGGGAGATCGAGGTCAGCGGGACCCCGATCTTCGTGCGCCAGGTCCTCGACGACCTGCCCACGCTGCTCGCCCGGCTCCGGGGCGAGACCCCGCCGACACCCGCGGCGATCCGCATGCCCGCCCCGACCGCAGGCCAGCCGCCGGCCGCGCACCCGTCCGCGCCGGAGGTCCACGCACCGGCACCGGCCCCCCCCAGCCCGACGCCCAACGAGCCACCGATCATGCCGGAGCTGCCGGCGGCGGCGGGGGCCACCGGCGCCGAAGCCCCTGGCGACGAAGGGACCTCGCTCGAGGAGCAGGTGCTCGCCGCCCTGCGCGGGGCCGCGCATCCGCTCCCGGTCGTGGGCATCCGAGATCGGCTCGGCCCCGGGGTCAGCGGGCAGCAGGTGCGCCGCATCCTGGAGCGGGCCGGATCCAAGGTGATCGCGAGCGAGGACCGGCCGATCCGCTACCGGCTTCGCTAGGCGGCATTCGCACCGGTTTCGCCGCCGGTCGGTGGGCGAGGCAGGATTCGAACCTGCGACCCGAGGGTTATGAGCCCCCTGCTCTAACCGGCTGAGCTACTCGCCCCATCCCATTTGACCAGACGGAAGGCCCCACGAGGGGCTACGCTGCCCCGCGATGACTGAAACGCCCGCGCCGGACCGACCGAGCCGCCCTGACAAGCAGACCTACTTCCTGATCCTGGCCATCGCGGCCCGGAGCCGGGCCGACTGCCTGGGCCGCCGGGTGGGGGCGGTGATCACCCGGGAGGACCGCGTGCTCAGCACCGGGTACAACGGGACGCCGTTCGGGATGCCCAACTGCACCGAGGGCGGCTGCCGGCGCTGCGCCCAGCGGGACCTCGACACGAGCCTCCGCGGTGGCGCCTACGACGTCTGCATCTGCGTCCACGCCGAGCAGAACGCCCTGCTCACCGCCGCACGCTTCGGCCAGCAGACCCTCGGCGCCTCGATCACCTCGACCATGCAGCCCTGCTTCGGCTGCCTCAAGGAGCTGCTCCAGGCGGGCATCGAGGAGGTCCGCTTCCTCCATCCCTGGGACCCGGTGGAGGCGTACCACGACCCGGGCCTCGCTCAGCAGTACGCGGCGCTGCGCGCCCGCTTCCGGGTCTTCGCCCAGGTCGGAGAACCGGGCATGGACGCCGGGGACCTCTTCGCCGCCTTCAGCCGGGGCTAGAACCGACCGGCCTCGGATCGCTACCTGCGCCGCCCGCGGGTCCGCTGCCGCCGGCGTGAGGCCCACCAGCCGGCGCCTGTCGCCAGCAGGGCGATGGCCACCACGGCACTGACCGCCAGCCACAGGGAATCATCGGTTCCGCCCGCAAGCGCCGCAGGGGTCGTCGTGGTGGCCGCTATGGGAGTCGCCGAAGCCGTGGGGAGGGAGGCAGCCGGCGAGCTGATCTGAGCACCGGGGGCGGCGGTGGGCGCGACCAGGGGGGTCGCCGTGGGCGTGGCTCCGCCCAGCGTCGATGCCGCGGGGGATGTGGGTGTCACGACGCGGATGCCTGCCCTCACCGAGATCGGTCCCGCCGCGCCCACCGGAGCCGGCGCGAGGCAGGCCGCCCCGCAGAGGCCGGCGACGGCCATCAGAAGCAGCGCCGAGCTGCTGGGCCTCGAGAACCCGCCCCGCCGGCTCCGCCACATGCTGTTGCCTCCTGAGGCCGGTCCGGATCAACGCCTGGCCCAGCCATACAACGCGCCGGCGCTGAGACGGTTACCGTCCCCGCGCACCCGTATGTCAGCCCGTGCGGGAGGGCACGTGCGACCCTCGATCGGCTATACAAGGGGGAGCCCCACCCACCACAGAAGGAGGTCCACCCGTGAGAGCCACGCACCTGGGCGACGAGGAAGAGGAAGAGGACAAGTAGCCGGCAGCCCGGGGATCGACCGCGGACGGGGAAACCTCAGCCGCGGATCGGGATCCTCGGGGCGCTCGGCATCTCGGGGCCGCCGGTCGCAGCGTAGTTTTCCTTGCTGACCTCGGCAGCGATCAGCTCGGCCACGCCTCGGAAGATACGGCCCGTCAGGGACGTTGGAGCCGCCACCATCAGCGGCTGGCCCTCGCCGCCACCGACGCGGACCCCCGGGTCGAGGGGGATCGCGCCCAGGAAGCGCAGTCCGTTACGCTCGGCGAGCTCGCGGCCTCCGCCGGAGCCGAAGACGTCGGTGCGCTCCCCGCAGTGGGGGCAGATGAACCCGCTCATGTTCTCGATGACGCCGAGCACCGGCAGGCGCAGCTGGGCAAACATCTGGATTCCCCGGCTCACGTCGGCGATCGACACGTCCTGGGGGGTGGTGACGATGACCGCGCCGGTCAGGGGGATGGACTGGGCGAGGCTGATCTGGATGTCGCCGGTGCCGGGCGGCAGGTCGATCACCAGGTAGTCGAGAGGTCCCCACTCCACCTCGTAGAGGAACTCGCGCATCGCCTTGGCCAGCATCGGCCCGCGCCACATCACCGGCTGGCCCGGCTTGAGGATGGTGCCGAAGCTCACCACCTCGAGGCCGAACGCCGAGAGGGGCAGCATCTTGCCCGACTCCCCGGCCTGGGGCTGGTCATGGAGGCCCATCATGATCGGCACGTTCGGGCCATAGATGTCCGCATCGAGGAGGCCGACACGGGCGCCGGACTGGGCGAGGGCAATCGCAACATTGACGCTCACCGTGGTCTTGCCCACCCCTCCCTTGCCGGCACTGACGGCCACGATGTTCTTGACCCCGGGGATCTCCTGCCGGCCGGGCAGGCCGCGGGACGACGAGGTGACGTCGCTCTCCCAGGCGACCGAGACGGACTCGACGCCGGGCACCTGGTCGACCAGGGCTGCCCGGATGTCGCTCTCGATCCTGCCCGTGAGTGGGCATGCCGGGGTGGTGAGGACGACCTTGAGCGACACCGCCCCGTCCTCACAGAGGATGTCCTTGACCATGTGCAGGCTCACGATGTCGCGATGGAGCTCCGGCTCCATCACCGTGCTGAGCGCCTGCTCGATGGCGGCGATCGTCGGGGACTGAGCCATCGGTGACCGAGTATAGCCGCGCCCATTCCCGCGCCCGTTCGGAGCGGGGACGGCAGCCGGGCGCCAACTGCCGGGCGGACCCGTCAGGCGATCCGGTGGGCGCCGCTCACCGATCCGGGTCAGAATCCCTGCATGCTCTCGACCGGGGCTCGGCAGGACCTGGAGCGGCAGGTCGGCGCCGCCCACATCCACACCCGTCCGGCCGATCTCGCCGCCTACGCCTTCGATGCCTTCGGCGCGTCGGGAGAGCGGCGCCTTCCGGACGCGGTCGTCCTCCCCGCCACCACGGAGGAGGTGAGCGGCGTGGTGCGGGTCTGCGCCCGCCACGGGCTGCCGATCGTGCCCCGAGGAGCCGGCACCGGGTACGCGGCCGGGGCGGTCGCCCGCCACGGTGGGGTCATCCTCAACCTCTGCCGGATGAGCCGGATCCTGGGGCTCGACCCGGAGGGCCAAAGCCTCCACGCCGAGGCCGGGGTGGTCACCGCCGCGGTCCAGCGACGGGCCGCCACGGCCGGGCTCCACTACCCGCCGGATCCCGGTTCGGCGAGCACGAGCACCATCGGCGGCAACGTCGCCTGCAACGCCGCCGGACCCCACGCCTTCCGGTACGGCACCACCGCCGACTTCCTGGTGGGGGCGACCGTGGTGCTCGGCGACGGTGAGACGGTCCGGCTCGGCGCGGTGGACGGTTCAGCGAGCGCCCCACCCCTGCTCGGGCTGCTGGCCGGCTCCGAGGGCACGCTGGCGGTGATCACCGAGGTCGTGCTCCGCCTCCTCCCGGCGCCGGCTGCCCGAGCGACCCTGGCCGCCCGGTTCGCCGGTCTGGAGGCCGCCTTCGGGGCGGTCGCAGAGATCGCCCGGCAGGGGCTGGTCCCCGCCGCGCTGGAGTTCCTCGACCGGAGCGCGGTCGACGCCGTGGCCCGGACGGGCATCGTGAAGGTGCGCGCCGGCGCGGCCCTGGTCCTCGTGGAGCTGGAGGGGGATGAGGCGGCGGTGAGAGCGGAGGTCGAGGCCGCCGGCTCCGCGCTCAGCTCGGCCGGCGCCGTCAACCTGGAGCAGGCTGCCGGCCCCGCCGATGCCACCCGGCTCTGGGAGGTCCGCAGGGCGGTCAGCGCCGCGGTGGCGACAGTGATGGTCGGCAAGATCAACGAGGACGTGGTCGTGCCCCGCGATCGCGTCGCCGAGCTGGTCGCGCGGACCGAGGCGATCGGCGGGCGTCACCGGGTGCCGGTGGTCAACTTCGGCCACCTCGGCGATGGCAACCTCCATGTCACCTTCCTCATCGACCCCCGGCGTCCGGGGGAGAGGGCGCGGGGTGACGCGGCCGCGGTTGACCTCTTCGAAACGGTCCTCGGAATGGACGGCTCGCTCTCGGGCGAACACGGGGTGGGGACCACCAAGCTCGCCTACGCGGAGCGGCAGCTGGGGCACGCGGGGATGAGCTTGATGCGCCGCGTGAAGCGGCGATACGACCCCGGCGGCCTGCTGAATCCCGGCATCAAACTGCCGGAGCCCGTCGCCCCCGCGCCCTCCGGCGCCTGACGGATGGATCGGCACCTCGCCCGGGTCAGCGGGGCTGCCCCTCCGGCGCCCCCAGCAGCAGAGCGGGGAAATCCATCTCGCCGATGACGGCGCCCAGGTCCCGACCCTCGGTGTCGGCCTCCATCGCCGCCTCGTAGACGAAGGCGTAGACGTTGTCGAGGTCCCACTCGCCGAACCCGAGGCCCGACAGCGCGCCGGCCAGCCGACGATCGGCGGTGCCGGCGTCCATGGTGCGGGTCGCCGCCTCGTAGAGCGCGACCAGGATGCGCAGCTCCGCCTCGTACTCGTCGATGAGGAGCGGTGCGGCCTCCTCGACGCGCAGCCGGGCGAGGCTTCGTCGCACCTCGGCGATCTCCAGCTCGTACTCGTCCACGCGACCAGTCTAGTGGCGCCCGCCGATCGTCCCGGGCAGGCTCAGGCGGAGATGTCGACGCGCGCTCGGCCCGGCGCGCGCAGCGCTCTGATCTCTGCCCGGAGCCGGTTCAGGATGGGCAGCCCGAGCTGGGGCAGGTTGCGCGCGATCAGATCGCCCACCCCGATGCAGACCAGGGGGTCCACCGTGAATCGGTACCAGTCGTAGTACTGGGCGCCCTCGCTCCCGGCGGTCAGAGCCATGAGCAGGGCGTAGCCGGCGAACGCGAGCGGGATGCGCACCTCGGAGCCCAGCGGACGGCGCAGCAGCATGACGGCCAACCCCACCATCCCGACGGTCCAGAAGGGATCGTTGGTCGGCACGAAATTCCAGAGCCCGACGTCGCTCGAGAAGAGGAACTGCCGCCCCACGCCCAGGGTGGTGTGGCGAGCGGCCTGCACCTGCCACACCAGCACGAACTGGTGCCAGTCGACCGCCGCCCCATAGGCGGCGAACAGACCGATGCCGATCGGGGCCCCGAGCAGGGCGAGCGGTGCCACGACCCAGCGCCGCTCGGTGAGCAGCGCCACCGCCGCAGCGGCGCCCACGATCACCCCGGGCACCTTGACCAGTGGGGCGAGGATGCAGAGGGTGAGCAGCAGAGCGGTCGGCAGGCGGCCGCGATGGCTCGCGAGCACCAGGACGCCGAGCAGCATCGGGGCGAGGAGCCATTCGCTTTCGACCAGACGGCTGGCCGAGATCATCCAGGGCGAGAGGCAGAAGACGGCAAGCGCCACCAGGGCGGTGGCGCGGCCGAGATGCCGGGCGGCGAGCACGTAGAGAAGCCACCCGCTCAGGATGCTGAGCAGGATGGGGACCAGCCGGATCGCGGAAGGTCCGACCTCCGCCGGGGTGTGCTCACCGGCAAGAAGGGCGACCCCGCCGACCAGCAGGCCGAAGAGGGGGGGATGGTCAAGCCAGGGGCTCACCCAGGGCAGGTACACCCCCTGCGATGTCGCCACCGGGGTGACGGGCAGGTGCTCGGGCAGGTAGGACCAGGACGCCGGCCAGTGAAAGAGCCAGAGGCTCTGACCCAGCCAGGCCCAGGCGACCTCGTCCTGGTTGGCCCCGAAGCGCGGATAGGAGGTGTAACCATGCAGGCGAAGGGCGAGGCCGACCAGCAGGAGAACCCCCGCCAGCGTCGGCACCCACTCCCAAGGGTTGGCGTCGACGGCGCGGACGGTACCGCGGCCGAGCCTGCGGAGCCATGGCCCTCCCATCAGCCAGGAAGATACCGCGCCTGCACGGGCTCTGCAGACGCGAACGCCCGCCGGCGCCACCTGCCGCGAACGGCGGATGGCCCGGCGGGCGAACGCACGAGGTGCTGGCTAGAAGAAGAGGTGGTGGGTGGCGATGATCGGGGCCAGCAGGATGGCCACGATGTTCATCACCTT
Organism: Candidatus Dormibacteria bacterium; assembly: GCA_050015875.1. Lineage (GTDB taxonomy): Bacteria > Chloroflexota > Dormibacteria > Aeolococcales > Aeolococcaceae > Changshengia. Next base: position 9,806 of record JBEKAP010000032.1, read on the forward strand.
GATCATCGGGTTGATCGCCGGTCCGGCGGTGTCCTTGTTCGGGTCGCCGACGGTGTCACCGGTGACCGCGGCGGCGTGCGTCTCGCTGCCCTTGCCACCGTAGTGACCGTCCTCGATGTACTTCTTGGCGTTGTCCCAGGCTCCACCGCCGGTGGTCATCTGGATGGCGAGGAAGATGCCGACGACGATGACACCGAGGAGCATCGCTCCGAGCACCTCGGGCCCGAAGATGAAGCCGACCAGGATGGGGGCTGCCACCGGCAGGAGGGCGGGAACGATCATCTCCTTCTGGGCGGCGGCGGTGACCAGGGCGACGCACTTCGCGTACTCCGGGCGGCCGGTACCCTCCATGATCCCGGGGATCTCCTTGAACTGGCGGCGCACCTCGGTGACGACACCGCCCGCAGCCCGACCCACAGCCAGCATGGCCAGCGAGCCGAAGAGGAAGGGCATGATGCCGCCGAGGAAGAGCCCGGCGATGACCTTTGCGTCGGTCAGATTGAAGCTGAGCAGGCTCACGTGGGCGGAGCTGAGGTGGCTGTTGACCACGTTGGTGTAGGAGGCGAAGAGGACCAGCGCGGCGAGCCCGGCGGAACCGATCGCGTACCCCTTGGTGACCGCCTTGGTGGTGTTGCCGACGGCGTCGAGGGGGTCGGTCACGGCCCGCACCGCCTCGGGAAGGTCGGCCATCTCGGCGATGCCGCCGGCGTTGTCGGTGATCGGCCCGTAGGAGTCGATGGCGACGACGATCCCGGTCATCGAGAGCATGGCCATGGCGGCGATGCCGATGCCGTAGAGGCCACCCAGGCTGTAGGAGACGAGGATGCCGATGGCGATGGTGAGCACCGGGATCGCGGTCCCCTGCATCCCGATCGCCTGCCCCGCGATGATGTTGGTGGCGTGCCCGGTCTGCGAAGCCTTGGCAATCGCCCGCACCGGCCAGAACTGCGCGCCGGTGAAGAACTCGGTGGCCACGACCAGGATCACGGTGATGCCGATCCCTACGACCGCGCACCAGAAGAGGTTGTTGGGGTGTGCGAAGGCGGTCAGGAGATCGCCATAGATCAGATGGGTGACCAGGAAGAAGAGCGGCAGCGCGACGATGACCGACGCCCCGAGCCCGCGGTAGAGCGCACCCATGATCCACTTCCCCTTGCCCATCCGGACGAAGAGCGAGCCGATCAGGGTGGCGATGATGCTCGCCGCCCCCAGCATCAGCGGGTAGGAGACGAAGGCGAAGATCGGCGTGCCATGGCTGCGGTAGAGCAGGCTGCCGAGCAGCATGGTCGCGACCGCGGTGACCGCGTAGGTCTCGAAGAGGTCGGCCGCCATGCCCGCGCAGTCGCCGACATTGTCACCGACGTTGTCGGCGATCACCGCCGGGTTGCGGGGGTCGTCCTCGGGGATGCCCGCCTCGATCTTGCCGACCAGGTCGGCGCCGACGTCGGCGGCCTTGGTGTAGATACCTCCACCCAACCGGGCGAAGACCGAGATCAGCGAGGCGCCGAAGGCGAAGCCGATGATCGCGGTGAAGTCACCGAAGGATGCGTAGGCGATGGTCACCCCGATGAGGCCAAAGCCGACCACGAACAGCCCGGTGATGGAGCCGGCGCGGAAGGCCATCTTGAGGGCAGGGTTGACGCCGCCACGCGCCGCCTCGGCGGTGCGCAGGTTGGCGCGCACCGAGATGTTCATGCCGATGTAGCCGGCGGCGCCGGAGAGCACGGCTCCGATCACGAAGAGGATCGCCGCCTTGAAGGAGACGACGAAGATGAGGATGACCGCGATCACCACCCCGATGGCCGCGACATAGCTGTACTGGCGCAGCAGGTAGGCCTGAGCGCCTTCCTGGATCGCCTTGGAGATCTCGCGCATCTTGTCGTTGCCCTGCGGCTGACGCAGCACCCAGACGATGAGCGCGACCGCCCAGAGGAGGGCGATCACACCGGCGGCCGCCACCGGCCAGAGCACGTTTTCGGTCACCATTCCAAGCATCGATCCGTCCTGTGAACCCGGGCAGGACGACTGATCGGCCCGTCCGGAATTGGCGTGGTCGCTGGGATTGTAGCCAGACCGCCGGCGAAACCCGCCCGACCTGACCAATGGCCGCTCCGGCCCGGGACGTCGGTCCCGACCGCAAGGGGACAACGGTCCTTTGGTGACCGCCATCACGGTGCGAGGGGACTCCCGGCGCCGATGGCCGGTCTGGCACCATCGGTGGCGATGCCCGTCCCCGAGACGCTCCTGATCATCGTCGGCGACGAGCTCCTGGGCGGCTTCACGGCCGACGCGAACGGAGCCCTGGCGGCACGGCGCCTCTTCGAGGCCGGCTACCCCGCCCGCCGCATCGAGATCGTCGGCGACGCCATCGACGACATCGCGGCCGCCGTGCGGAGGGCGGTCGACGACTCGTCGGCGGCCCGGGTGATCGTCTCCGGAGGCATCGGCCCCACCCCTGACGATCGAACCCACGAGGCGGTGGCCGCCGCCCTCGGGCGCCCGCTGGTCGAGGAGCCGGCTGCGCTCCGGCAGATCGAGGCGATGGTGGCGCGGATGCACGCCGCGGGTTGGGTCCCGAGCCCGATCCCGACCCCGGCCAACCGGAAGATGGCCCGGATGGCCACCGGGGGGCGGATCCTGGACAACCGCCGGGGCATGGCCCCCCCGCTCGCCATCGAGCTGGAGGCCGGCGGGAGCCGGTGGCTCTTCGTGCTTCCCGGGGTGCCCCGCGAGTTCGAGGCGGTTCTCGTGGAGGTGCTGATCCCGGGGTACTTCGCGGGCAGCCGCGCCCTGACGGTGGTCGAGTCACGGCACCCGGGTGCCATCGAGGCCGACTTCGCCGAGCCGATGCGACGACTGGAGGCGGAGTTCCCCGATGTGGCGGTCGGCTCCTACCCCCCACAGCGGGGTCGCGACCTGGTCATCCGGCTGCGCGGCGAGGATCCGCGACGAGTGCGGGCTGCCGAGTTGCGCCTCGCCGAGCTGAGGCCGGGGTCCGACCCGCGCGCATCTCCCGGGAGGGTTCAGCGGCCCAGGTAACCGATCGCGCTCCGGCTCTGCTCGACCTCGAGGAAGATCTGCGCGGGCGCCGCCTGCCAGAGGGCGGCGTAGAAGCGCTCGCGCTCCTCGGCGTCCGCGGCCGCGCCGAGCGCGGGAAGGCCCTGGCGGCGGCGCGCGATCCAGGGTGGGACGCCCTGACCCACGGTGTTGCGCCCGACCTTGACGTCGACCTCGGGGTCGCGGCTCTCGTCCGCCTCGACGGTCACCTGGACGATGACCCCGGTGTGGTCGAAGATCTTCCACGTCCGATCCCAGCGCCGGCCCCCACCCGCCGTCGGGTGGACCACCCTCAGGGGTTCCGATGCAACCTGGTCGTTGGTTCCCGGCCGGCAGAGGCTCCAGAGGAACTGCAGCACCCGCGGCTCGAGGGCGTCGCCGACGTAGTCCGCCAGCGACGGCGACCGGTTGTCGAGATCAGGGAGCGTCTGCCCCATCTGGAACTCGCCCGCGCCCGACGAGGCGATGATGCGGGCGTGGCGACGGCAGAAGGCCCGTCCCTCGAGGGCCACCTGGTGGTCAGGGCACCATGCGGTGGGACAGGGCCGGCCCCGCCGATCCACATAGCCGCACGACGCCGCGTCATGGCGACCGCAGGCGTACTCGGAGCAGGCCAGAACCCCGCGGACAGGACGCGGTCCGGCGAGCGCAGCAGGGTCAGGCGCGGAAGGCCCGGCCTCCTTCTTCCAGAACGGCATCGCTAGCTTCCGATCTTAGGTTCGGATGCGATGCGTTGCGTACGATCGTGTCGCAGTCCTGTCTCACCCACAACCGTCCGGACATGGCAGCCGCGAGCGCCTGAAGGCTGCGGCGGTGGAAGGCGCACCGGCTGGGCGCGGCCATCGCGGCGGACGTCCACCCGCCGCCGATCGGTCCGGGCGTGGCCGGAGCCGGCCTCGGTTCAGGAGCTCTTCTGGAGGTTGCGCACCCGCGGGCCCTTCGGGCTGTCGACGAGGTCGAAGGTGACCGCCTCCCCCTCCTCCAGCGAGTCGAAGTCGACCAGGGTCACCTCGGTGCGGTGAAAGAAGGCTTCGGCGCCATCGTCGGCGCGGACGAAGCCAAAACCGCGGTCAGGGATGATCTTCTTGATTCGGCCTGCGGTCACTTCGCGGGTCCCTCC
>JBEKAP010000033.1:0-13954 GCA_050015875.1 Candidatus Dormibacteria bacterium
GCCCTGGACCAGACCATCGTCGGCGTCGCCCTGCCCCGGATCGTCAGCGACCTCAAGGGCAGCGACCTCTACACCTGGGTGGTCACCGCCTACCTGCTCACCAGCACGATCACGGTCCCGATCTACGGCAAGCTGGGTGACGTCTTCGGAAGGCAGCGGATCATGATCGTGGGGATCGTCATCTTCCTGGCGGGGTCGGCCCTCTCCGGCCTCTCCCAGAACATGGGCGAGCTGATCGTCTTCCGGGCGGTCCAGGGATGCGGGGCCGGGGCCCTCTTCCCCATCGCACTGGCCGTGATCGGCGACCTCTTCACCCCTCGGGAGCGCGGCCGGTACCAGGGGCTGTTCGGCGCCGTCTTCGGCCTCAGCTTCATCGTCGGTCCCTTCCTCGGCGGGGTGATCACCGACGACATCAGCTGGCACTGGATCTTCTACGTCAACCTGCCGGTCGGCATCGTGGCCCTCTACGCCATCTCCACACGTCTCCCCAACCTCAAGACCACGGCGGCCCGCCTGCGTGATCTCGACTTCTCCGGCATCGCCATCTTCACGATCGGGGTGGTGCCCATCCTCATCGGGCTCACCTTCAAGGGGCTGACCGACGCATCCGGCAACCTCTACGGGTGGACCTCCTGGCAGGTGGGCGGACTGATCCTCGCCGGGCTGCTGATCATGGCCGCCTTCATCGTCAACGAGTCACGCGTCCGGCAGCCGATCATCCCCCTCGATCTCTTCTCCACCCGGACCCTGGCCGCCACCAACGTCGCCGTCTTCATGGTTTCCTCGTGCATGGTCGCGGCCGTCATCGTCATTCCCCTCTACTACCAGGGGGTCAAGGGGGTGCGCGCGACCGCGTCCGGTTACTCGATGTGGCCGCTCCTGCTCGGGCTGATCACCACCAGCGTGGGAGCCGGCTTCTACCTGACCCGGACGGGCCGGTACAAGGTCCTGCTCCTGACTGGGCTCGGCGTCCTGATCGCCGGCAGCTTCCTGCTGACCCACCTGAGCCCGACCACGGCGACCGCCACCCTCTGGCTGTGGCTGGCGCTGACCGGCCTGGGCATCGGTCCCTCGATGTCCGTGTTCACCGTGGTGATCCAGAACGCGGCTCCGCGGGAGCGGTTGGGCACGGCCACCAGCACCCTCACCTTCCTCCGCCAGGTCGGCGGCATGGTTGGCCTGGCGGTCGCCGGCACCGTCTTCACCCAGGCTCTCTCGACGCAGATGCCCAAGCAGCTGAGCGCCGCCCGTCTGCCGAGCCAGCTGACCAGCCACTTCTCGGGTTCCGGCGCCTTCTCGGAGAACAACATCGCCTCCGTGGGCAACCTCGGCCAGACCATCCTGCAGGCGGTGCCGGCGGCGGCGCGCGCGGAGGTCCGCCCCTACCTGCCCCAGATCGTCGGCGCCCTCCACGACGCCATGTCCCTGGCGCTCGGGAGTGTCTTCTGGGTGGCGCTGGTGGGGGCGGTCCTCGGCTTCCTGGCCACCCTGGTGATGCGCGAGCTCCCGCTGCGGGGCAGTCACCGGCAGGAGCGGGAGGCGGAGCGCGAGACGGCCGAGTCGGAGCCCGAGGTGGTCGCCCTGGTCTGACCCGTCAGCCGGGGACGAGTTCCAGCGCTTCCTCGATGGTCTCGGCGACCGCGTGCGGCCGCCATGCCGGCTCCACCCACCGGCGACCCCTGCGAAGCCAGATCCCCGGGATCCCCATCTCCACGGCGGCCGCGATGTCCGCCTCGGGATTGTCCCCGACCAGCCACGCCCTCTCGATGTCGCCGCCGGCGATCCGGGCCGCCTCGCGGAAGATGTGAGGGTCCGGCTTGCTCACCCCGACCTCGTCGGAGATGACCACGGCGTCGACCACCGGGAGCAGGCCGCACCCCTCGACCTTGGCCCGCTGGGACGGAGGTCCGTTGGTGACCACGGCCACCCGCCACCCGCCGCGGCGCAGGGCCGCGAGGCGCGCCCCGACCGCCGGCGTGATCGCCGGCACGAAACGCGGGTACTCCCTGCGATAGCGCCGGATGAGGTCCGAGACCGTCTCCTCGAGACCCCACCGTGCCCGAACCTCCTCGAAGATCGGCTCTCGAGCGCGCATCCCGTCGTGGTCGATGGCGACCAGCCACTCGACCTCCTCGGGGTCGCGGCCGAGGGCTGCCACATAGTGCTCGGCCCAGGCCCGGTAGCCCGCCGCCCTGTCGATCAGGGTGTTGTCGAGGTCGCAGAAGAGGAGGGGGGGGAGCACGCCCGGTGATTATGGGTTCCGGCGCGCGCGCGATCGCCGCTGCGAGCGCGGCGCGTAGCATCTTTGGCGGTGCCGACGGCGGAGAGCCCATCAGCCGGAGCGGGCACCGGCCCTCTGACCCCGAACCGGGGCCCGAGGCACGCACCCGTCGCCGCTGCAGGAGACCATGAGCACCCGGACCTCGTTGATCGGCATCGGTCGCGACCACCCCCACTACAAGTGGGTGGCCCTCTCCAACACCACCCTGGGCATCTCCATGGCCACGATCAACTCGTCGATCGTGCTCATCGCCCTCCCCGACATCTTCCGGGGCATCCACCTCAACCCCCTGGCGCCGGGCAACACCCCTCTCTTCCTCTGGATGCTGATGGGCTACATGGTGGTGACCGCGGTGCTCGTGGTCACCCTCGGGCGCATCGGCGACATCTACGGCCGCGTGCGCATGTACAACCTGGGCTTCCTGGTCTTCACGCTCTTCTCGATCCTGCTCTCGCTGACCTGGATGAGCGGGTCGGCCGCAGCCCTCTACCTGATCCTGATGCGGGTGCTCCAGGGGGTCGGCGGGGCGATGCTGCTGGCCAACTCCAGCGCCATCCTCACCGACGCCTTCCCCCCCCACGAGAGGGGCATGGCACTGGGGACCAACATGGTGGCCGCGATCGCCGGGTCGTTCATCGGCCTGGTGCTGGGCGGGGTGCTGGGGCCGATCGCCTGGCAGCTGGTCTTCCTGGTGTCGGTCCCGGTCGGCGTGTTCGGCACCGCCTGGGCCTTCCTGATGCTGCGCGACAACGGCGTCCGCCGGCCCGCCCGGATCGACTGGTGGGGCAACCTGCTCTTTGCGGTCGGGCTGGTGGCGCTGCTGGTGGCGATCACCTACGGCATCCTCCCCTACCGCACCGCGAGCATGGGCTGGGGCAACCCCATGGTCCTCACCGCCATGATCGGAGGCGTCTCCCTTCTCGCGCTCTTCACCTATGTCGAGACCAAGGTGGCGGCGCCGATGTTCCACATCGGCCTCTTCCGCATCCGCGCCTTCGCGGCCGGCAACCTGGCGACCCTCCTCTCCTCGCTCGCCCGCGGTGGCCTGATGTTCATCCTGATCATCTGGCTGCAGGGGATCTGGCTGCCCCGGCACGGCTACAGCTTCGCCGAGACCCCGCTGTGGGCGGGCATCTACATGCTGCCCATGACCGCGGGCTTCCTGATCGCGGGCCCGCTCGCCGGCATCCTCTCCGACCGCTTCGGCTCCCGGCTCTTCGCCACCCTGGGGGTGGCGGGATCGGCGGCGATCTTCGCCCTCTTCCAGGTGCTCCCCGCCGACTTCAACTACGCGTGGTTCGCGGTGCTGCTCGGGCTCTACGGGCTCTCCAGCGGACTCTTCGCCGCGCCCAACCAGGCCGGGATCATGAACAGCCTGCCGCCCAACGAGCGGGGCGCCGGAGCCGGGATGGCGGCCACCTTCCAGAACTCGGCGATGGTGCTCTCCATCGGGGTCTTCTTCACCCTGATCATCGTGGGGCTGTCCTCGAGCCTTCCCCACACTCTGTACCAGGGACTGGTCACCCAGGGCGTGCCGGCGGTGGACGCCACCAGGATCTCCCACCTGCCGGCGGTGGGCAGCCTCTTCGCCTCCTTCCTCGGCTACAACCCGATGGCCTCCCTGCTGGGCCCGGCCGTCCTCTCCCACCTCGGTCACGCCCAGCAGGCCTACCTCACCGGGCGAGCCTTCTTCCCCGGCCTCATCTCCGGCCCCTTCATGAACGGGCTCCACGCCGCCTTCGACTTCGCCATCGGCGCCTGCGTGCTGGCGGCGGTCGCCAGCGTGCTGCGGGGCGGCAGGTACATCCACGACGAGCTGGCGGCCGCCCCGCCGGCGATGGCGGTGACGTCCAATGCCACGGCGCTCCCGGGGGTGCGGGCGCCGAGGACACGGGCTGAGGCGGCCGCGGGGGAGGCGCTGGAGGGGATCAGCGCCGAGGACGAGGCAGCCGCCTCCTGACCTCGCTCATCGCGCCGAGCGGGCAGCGCGGCCGGGCCGGAAGCGGATGAACCGCTGAGCCCGGCCGCCGAGACGGGGAGGCGCATGGCCTCCTCACGTAGGGGATGGTCTCAGGCGGCCGGGAGAGTGTGGCGCGGCGCGCTCTCGCTGCGAGAGCACCCCCCCATTCGACCGCGTCCGCGGGCCATCGTCATCGGGGTTTTCCCTCGAAGATCGATGGACCGGCGTCCGTGGGGGAGGCCCTCCGAGCCCGAGAGGCCCGCTGAGGAGGCGGGGGGAGAGCCGCCTCCCAGCGGACTTTCTCGGCTATCGGCCGTATCCGGCCGGCTGCCCGCCCAGGGGAAGGGCGGAGGCGCGCGAGGCGGGGTGCAGCAGCATGACCAGGGCCGCAAAGGGCACCAGGAAGAGCGGCAGGAACGGGAGGACGAGAGCCGGGAGTCCGCGAGCGGCGGCGCCGCTGGACCCCCACACCGCCTGGTAGGTGAGCGCACCGGCCGCGAGCATCACCCCCACCTGGAGGGCGATCGCCGCCCAGTACGCCCACGCGCTCTGCCCGAGCTTGATGCTGACCGCCACCCAGACGGCGACGGCAGCCCCGACCAGCAGGAGCCAGAGGAGGAGGGCGCCTCCGGAGAGCGTCCAATCCTGGACCGGGGAGCTGCCGGCGCCAGCCAGGGCCAGACCCACCAAGAGACCCCCACCGGCGGGGACGAGGCAGGCCTCCAGCCGGAGCAGGCCACGCGCGATGGCGAGCTGGCGAGGATCGGACTCTTCCGGCACCCTCCAGATGGACCCCCCCTTCTCGGGACGCCGGTATGCACCACGCTCTGACAAGGACATCGCACCCCGATTAGACCCGCTTCGAGGAGCGCTGCAATCAGGGTTTTCCCTCGATCTTGGAGGAGCTTCCCCGGGGTCAGACGCTGGCCAGGCCGAGAGCGGTGAGGACGTCGGCGACCCCACCCTGCTGGGGGGGCGCGCAGGTGGCGTCGGCGGCCCGGAGCACCTCCTCCAACCCGCCCTCCACCGCCACCCCGAAGCCGACCGCCTCGAGCATGTCCACGTCGTTGGGGGCGTCTCCGATGGCGACGGCCCGGGAGGGGTCGATGCCGAGGTCCGCGGCCAGCCGGCGCACCGCCGGGCCCTTGCCGGCATGCGGGCTGGCGATCTCGATGAACTGGGGGTACGACGGTGTCACCCGCGCCCGCGCGCCGAGTGCTTCGGTCATCGCCACCCGGCAGCGAACCGCCTCGTCCCTGTCGAGGATCACGACGACGACCTTGACGGTGCCGCCGGCGACGGCGACGGCCAGGTCGTCCACGAACTCGATGGGGACCGCCCCGACGTGGGCGTACAGCCGCGCCTCGGGCCGGTCCTCCTCGCAGTAGAGGCTGTCGTCGACGTATGCCTGCCGGTGCCAGCCGTGCTCCCGGGCGACGGCTATCGCCAGCTGCGCGGTGGCGGCGTCGAGCGTCTCGGTGGAGATCAGCCGGCCGTAGATCAGGCCCTCCCCGGGATCGGGATCGGGCATGGCCTGGACCAGGGCCCCCTGGTAGCAGATCAGCGGCGCCCTGACCCCGAGGCGGCGCGCCCAGGGGAGCGCGGAGCGGTACATCCGCCCGGTTGCGATGGCCACCGGCACCCGCTCGCCAGCCTGGCGCACGGCGGCCTCGATCCGGGGATGGAGCTGTTGCTGGAAGTCGAGGCAGGTCCCGTCGAGATCGAGGACGACCATCTCGACCCGCCCGGGCAGGGCCGCCCGGGCGAGTGCCGGCGGCGCGGCCGGCGCGGTCATGGGCGCACCCCGGCAACCTCGGGATTGACGCAGTGAACCGGCAGGCGGCCGGCCAGCACCGCCAGCGCGTTGTCGGCGGTGAGCGCGGCCATGGCCGAGCGAGTGCTCACCGTGGCGCTGCCCAGGTGGGGTGAGAGCACCGCGGTGCGGCACTCCGCCAGCCCCGGGGCCATCCGGGGCTCGTCCTCGTAGACGTCCAGCCCGCAGCCCGCGATCCAGCCCTCGCGGAGCGCCCGGACGAGTGCCGGCTCGTCGACCACCGGGCCGCGGGCGGCGTTGATCAGGATCGCGGTGGGCTTCATCCGGCGCAGGGCCGGCTCCCCGATGAGGTGGCGGGTCCGCTCGGTGAGCGGGGTGTGGAGCGAGACCACGTCACTCTCGGCGAGGAGGCCGTCCAGGGTGTCGAAGATCTGGACGGAGCCCTCCAGGTCGTCGGGGAGCCGCACGCCGCAGTGCCCGTACGCGGCCACCCGCATCCCGAAGCCGCGAGCCCGCCGGGCCACGGCCTGGCCGATGCGGCCGAAGCCGACGATGCCGAGCAGGGCGTCCCGCAGCTCCAACCCGAGCAGGTAACCCGGCTCCCAGCCGTGGAACTCACCGGCGCGCATGGCGGCGTCGCCCTCGACGATCCGGCGCGCCGCGGCGAGCAGCAGGGCCATGGTGAGGTCGGCGGTGGCATCGGTCAGCACGCCCGGGGTGTGGCCGACGGCGATCCCGAGCCGCGTCGCGGCGGCCACGTCCACGTTGTTGTAACCGACCGCGTAGACGCAGACCCCGCGCAGGCGGGGCAGCCCGGCCTCCAGGACCTCGACGTCGACGGAGTCGGCGAGCTGGGGGCAGAGGACGTCGACCGGGTCGGCGCGCAATGCCCTGCAGAGGTCGGGGTGGGCGGGAAGCCGGCCGAGGACCCGGAGCGACGCGCTCTGGGAGATCCGCTCGGCGAAGGGATCGGGGAGCGGAAGCGTGCAGAGGACCGACGGCATCCCGGCCATCGTACGGCCCGCCCGGGGACCGGCGCAGCGGCCGCAGGACCTGAGGAATCCGGGGCCGGAAGGGGCCGAAGGCGGCACCGCGGGCGGCCGGGAGCCGCCCCGCCGGAGGGCTGCCGGCGCGATCGAAATGCACCGATCGCCCCCTTGGAAGTCCCAGAACCGCCTGGCTCGGGTAGACTGAGGCTCAAGTTTGCGTTCCTCCACAATGATGCGGTCGCGTCGACCGCCGGTCCTCAGGCCCCGACCGACTCCCGTCGCAGCGGATGAGGATCGAGATGTCTACTCTCCCCAGAGCTTCGAAAGCCTCGGCCTGAGCCCGGCGATGCTGCGCACCGTGGCCGAGTTGGGCTTCGAGCAGTCGACGCCGATCCAGACCGGCGCCAGCCCTCCGGCGCTGGTCGGCCGCGACGTGATCGGCCAGGCCCACACCGGCAGCGGCAAGACCGCCGCCTTCGGCATCCCCATGGTGGAGCGGCTCGACCCGGACTCCGACACCCTGCAGGCGCTCGTGCTCTGCCCCACGCGGGAGCTCGCGGTGCAGGTCCACGACGACCTGGCCCGGCTCTCCCTGGGCCGGCTGCGCGCCCTGGCCATCTACGGCGGCGACTCGATGTCGCGCCAGCTCGACGGTATGCGCCGCCACCCGCACATCGTGGTCGCGACGCCCGGCCGCCTCCGCGACCACCTTCAGCGCCGATCCATCTCACTGGGCGGCATCCGGATCGCGGTTCTCGACGAGGCCGACCGGATGCTGGACATGGGATTCGCGCCCGACGTCGAGGCGATCCTCCGCGAATGCCCGAAGGAGCGGCAGACGCTGCTCTTCAGCGCCACGATGCCGGACTGGGTGCGCCGGATCGCCGGCCGCCACATGCACGACCCGGTGACCATCGAGGTGAGCACGCGGCCGGAGATCCCCGGGGAGGTGCGGCAGCTCTATGTCAGGACCAGCTGGGCCGACAAGGTGGACACCCTCTGCCGCATCCTCGACCAGCCCGACGTGACCATGGCACTCATCTTCGTGGAGACGAAGCGCACCGCCGACCTCCTCCAGGTGCAGATCGAGCGGCGCGGCTACACCATCGGAGTCCTTCACGGCGACCTCAGCCAGAAGGAGCGCGACGAGGCGATGCGGCGGTTCGTCGCGACCCACGTGCGCTCTCTGATCGCCACCAACGTGGCGGCGCGGGGCCTCGACATCGACGACATCAGCCACGTCATCAACTACGACGTGCCGGGAACCCCGGACGACTACCTCCACCGCGTCGGCCGCACCGGTCGGGCGGGACGCACCGGGGTCGCCATCACCCTGATCACCCCCGCCGAGATCCTCAAACTCCGCGATGTCGAGCGGCACGCCCGCACCCACATCGAGGAGGCGACGCTCGACGTCGACTTCCCGCTCCAACCCCTCTCCAACAGCGCCTGAACCGATGAGGGAGGGCGGCGGTCGCTCGTCCCCAGGGGCCTGGCCCGGCACGAGCGGAGATCCGGAGCAGCCGCCCGTGCTCGCCCTCCACGACACCGGCTCGGGACCGCCTCTCCTCCTCCTCCACGCGTTCCCCCTGGACGCCTCCCAGTGGGATCACCAGGTGGCCGCTCTCTCCGGGGACTTCCGCTGCCTGCGTCCCGACATGTGGGGCTGCGGCGAATCGGCGGAGCTTGCCGAGCCGCTCCTCGCCACCCTCGGCGGGTACGCGGCGGCGGTGCTCCGCAGCCTGGACGCGGCCGGGGTGGGTGAGTTCGTGGCGGTCGGCAACTCCATGGGCGGGTACGCCGCGCTGGCCCTGCTGCGCCTCGCCCCGGCGCGGGTGAGCGCCCTGGTGCTGGCCTCCGCTCGAGCCGCGGCCGACACCGAGGAGCAGGCGGACAACCGGCGCAAGATGGCCAGGTTGGCCCTGCGCGACGGCGTGGAGACGGCCGTTCCCATGGTCAAGCGGCTGCTGGGTCCGCGGGCGCGCGACGAGCCGCAGATCGCCGACCCCGTCGTGGGGCGCATCCGCCGCTGCAGTCCGGCGGGGATCGCCGCCTGCCAGGTGGCGATGGCGTGCCGGCCCGACAGCACACCGCTGCTCGGCCTGGTGGGTGTGCCGGCCCTGGTGATCCAGGGCGATCAGGACGCGATCCTCAGCCTGGACGAGGCACGGGAGGAGGCTGCCGTCCTGCCGCGGGGAGAGCTGGCCGTGATCCCGGGGGCGGGCCACCTGGCCAACCTCGAGGACCCACCCGCCTTCACCGCTTCCCTGCGGGGGTTCCTCGACCGGATCGGCTGAGGCCGAACCCGGGGGGTGGGCTCAGCGCGCGGCGGCCGCCGCCGCGGAGGCCGAGGCGGGCAGGGTGAGCGGAACCGCGCAGAAGCCCTCGTAATCGATCGGCTCGGTGATGGTCGGGTTCTCCCCGCAGACCGGGCACTCGGGGTCGCGCGGGACGCGGAACTCGCGGAAGCGCATCTCCAGCGCGTCGATGGTGAGCAGGCGGCCGGTGAGCGGCTGCCCGATGCCGAGGATCAGCTTGACCACCTCGGCGGCCTGGAGCACTCCGACGATGCCGGGCAGCACCCCGAGCACCCCGGCCTCGGCGCACGAGGGCGCCTCCTCGGGTGGCGGTGGCGCGGGGTAGCGGCAGCGGTAGCAGGGCGAGGCAAAGGGCACGATCGTCGAGACCTGACCGTCGAAGCGGAAGATCCCGCCGTCGACGAGCGGCTTGCGCTCGAAGATGGCGACGTCGTTGGCCAGGTAGCGGGTCGGGAAGTTGTCGCAGCCGTTGACGATCACGTCGTACTGGCGGAAGAGCCGGGGCGCGCTCTCGCTGTTCAGCACCTCGTTGTGCTCGACCACGTGGACGTCGGGGTTGAGAGCGTTGAGGGCGATCCGGGCGGACTGGGTCTTGGCCATCCCGACCCGATCCTGGGTGTGCAGGACCTGGCGCTGGAGGTTGCTCACGTCGACCGTGTCGAAGTCGACCAGCCCGAGGGTGCCCACCCCCGCCGCGGCGAGGTAGAGGGCGGCGGGCGAGCCCAGCCCGCCGGTGCCGATCATCAGCACCTTGGCGTCCAGGAGCTTGCCCTGGCCGTCCTCGCCGATCTCGGGCATGAGCAGATGCCGGCTGTAGCGGAGCTTCTGGTCGGCGGTGAGGGTCCGAGGGATCGTGAAATGGAGGCCCGCGTCCTTCCAGGCGCCGAAGCCTCCGGACATGGAGGCCACGTCCTGGTAGCCCATCTCGCCGAGCGCCCGGGCGGCCAGGAGGGAGCGGACCCCTCCGGCGCAGTAGAGGGTGATCGGCGTGGAGCGGTCGGGAACCGCATCCTCGATGCGCAGCTCGATGTAGCCCTTGCTCAGGTGGATCGCCCCGGCGATGTGGCCCTGGTCCCATTCGTCCTGCTCGCGGACGTCGATGAGCACCCGCCCACCGCTCCCCTGCACCTGGTGCGGGGTCAGCTCACGGACGTTGCGGCGGGCGGCGGCGAGGAGGTCGCGGGAGGTCTGGGGCATGGCCGAAAGTCTACCCGGTGGCGCGTGAATCTCGACTTAGGTGGTCGGGATTCGGCGCGATGCACATCAAACGCGCTGAATTCCGGTGCGATCAGGCAGGCGGGTCGGGGAGGCCGGCCACCGCCGCGGCGACGACCGAAGCCACCGCGCGATGGCGCTCGGCGTTGCGGCGACGCTCGGTGCGGACCTCGACCACCTGCACCCCGCCCGCGGCTCGGGCGGCGGCGAGGGCGGGGGCGAGATGGCTGGTCCGGGTGACCGGTCGATGGCCGGCGCCGGCGGCGGCCGTGAGCGCCGCGAGGTCGATGCCGTGCGGGGTGGAGAAGAGCGCCTCCTGCTCCGGGAGCCGCCACTGGTCGAGGATGTCGAAGATCCCGCCGCCATCGTTGTTGATGACAACAATGACCAGATCATGTCCGCGCCCGGAAGCCCAGAGCAGAGACCCGGCGTCGTGGAGGAAGGCGAGATCGCCGACCAGGGCGAAGGTGCGGGTGCCCGGAGGCCCGCCGGGGTCGGAGGCGTCGCCCGCCGACAATCCCAGGGCGGTCGACAGCGAGCCGTCGATGCCGCTGGCACCCCGGTTGCCGACCACGCGAATACCCGTCCGAGGCAGCATGAAGCTGTCCAGGTCGCGGATCGGCATGCTCGACCCGGCGAAGAGCGTGGACCCATCGGGGAGGCCGGCGACGAGGTCGCGGGCCACCCGGCCCTCGAAGAGCTCGTCGCCCATCTCGTCCATCCAGACGGCGACGGCGTCCGCTGCCAGGCGATCGGCACCAGTCCACTGGGACAGCCACGAGGACGATCCGCGGGGCGTCACGCGCCCCTGGACGGCGTCTGCCAGCGGCGCGGGGTCGCAGTGGAGCGTCATCGACGCCGCCCCCAACGGGTCGGCCTCGGTGCCGGGAGGGGTCACGACCACGAGACGCCGGGCCCGAGCCACCGCCGCCAGGACGGAGCGTGAGGTGGGGGTGGCGCCGAATTGGATCACGAGATCGGGCACGCGTTTCTCGACGAAGCTGGCGGCGCCGAGCAGGAGGGCCCCCGTGGCGAGGGCAGGCGGACCGGTACGCGCCCCGGACGTCGGCTCGGCGATGAGCGGCCAGCCGGCGGCAAGGGCGAGCCCTGTGGCGGCAGGCCAGCCGGCCCCGCCACCGCAAACGACCAGACCCCGCTCGGTGACCCGGATCAGCTCGGCGAGCTCATCGACCAGGGCCGGGTCCGGTGGGGGCGAGGGGGCGGCTCGCGGCGGGTCTTGCGCCTCCCGCTCCGGGGCCGGCTCGGGCCCGAGATCCACGGTCGCCCCCGACGGGACCAGTGGCTCGGTGAACGGCAGGTTGAGATGGACCGGCCCGGGACGCGGCCCCATAGCCCGCCCCACCGCCTCTCCCGCGAGCTGGCGCCACCCCCGCGCGCCCTCCGGGTCGGGCGCGGGAAGGGGTGCGTCGACCGCCCAGCGGACGTGACCGCCGAAGATGCCCACCTGGTCGATGGTCTGGTTGGCCCCCGTGCCCCGCAGCGCGGGGGGCCGGTCGGCGGAGAGCAGGAGCAGGGGGACGCCGGACATCGAGGCCTCGACCACCGCGGGCAGCCAGTTGGCGACCGCCGTCCCCGAGGTGCAGACCAGGGCGACCGGCCGGCCGCTGGCGCGGGCCACGCCGAGCGCGAAGAAGCCACTGGAGCGCTCGTCGAGGTGGACGTGGACCCGGATCCCGCCGTGCCGGGCGAGGGCGAGGGTGATCGGGGTGGAGCGCGACCCCGGGGAGATGCAGGCGTCCCGGAGGCCGAGGCGGTGGAGCTCGCCGGCCAATTGAGCCATGCAGGCGAGAGCGACGTCGCCGTCCGGCGGCGGGATGGGGTCGGTCATGAGGGCGGCTCGAGGAGCCGGTCGGGCAGGACCCGGCGGGGCTCGAGCCTCCCCTGGACGGGGAGCAGCGGGGCGGAGGTGACGTCCGTGGCCAGCAGGGAGGCGGTGCCGATGCCGTGCGCGTAAGGGGAGACGGGCAGGGCCGCGGCCACGGCGAGGCAGGCCGCGAGGCCGACCGACGTTTCCAGGGCGCTGGAGACGACCACCGGGATGCGCGCCAGCTCGGCGGCGAGCAGGGCGGGGCCGATCCCGCCGATGCGCTGCGGCTTGATCACCAGGACGTCGGCGGCGTCCCGCCGGCGCAGCTCCCCAATGTCCTCTTTTGTCCTGATGGACATCTCGGCGGCCACAGGGATCGGGCACCGGCGCCGGAGGTGGGCCAGCTCCTCGAGGGTCGCGACCGGGTCCTCGACCAGCTCGAGGTCGCAGCCGGCCAGGCGTTCGAGGCAGCGGATCGCCTCGTCGAGGTCCCACGAGCCGTTGGCATCCACCCGGATGTGGACGGTTGGGCCCACGGCCTCCCGCACCGCCCGCACCCGGTCCTCCCCCTCGGGATCGCCGACCTTGATCTTGACGGTGCGGCAATCGGCGGTCACCGCCATCTGGACGGCGACCTCGGGCGGCACCCGCGGGATCATGGTGTTGACCTCGACGGAGGCGCGCAGGGGTTCCGGGAAGGGCTGGTCGGCGACCTCCAGCGCCCCCAGGCGGGCGGCCTCGGCCTCCTCGGGGCTCCAGCTGGGGAGCGGTGACCACTCGGCCCAGCCCGCCTCGCCCTCGATGAGCCAGCCGGAGCGGGTGGTGACGCCCAGCACCGGGTGGCGGAGGGCCACGGAGAAGAGGATGCGGCGCCGGCCGGAAGCCGGCTCGATCATGAGCATGGCGCCACCACGAACGGGATCCTGGTGACCCGGGGGATCGTCGGTGGCGGCATGGGACCCGTCCCTACCAGAGCGAGTGGGCGAGCGGCGACCCCGAGGCGAGCGCGACCGCGAGGAGGGCGGCGGCGAGGAGCGCGCCCAGGGCTGCGTGCAGCCGGGTGGTGAGCGGCAGGAGCGGCACCAGGGCCCGGCCCTCGCGGCCACGGTCGGCGGCGATGCTCAGCGGGCTCGGGAGCAGCGGCACCGCCAGCAGCGAGACGAGCGCGAGCAGGGGGAGCTGCCCGACCGCGACCCCGAAAGCGGGCGTGATCACCCCGGCGACGATCAGCGCGCCGTAGAAGAGGCGCGCCCTCCGGTCACCCAGCCGGACCACCAGGGTGTGGCGGCCGGCGTCCCGGTCGGTGGCGAGGTCGCGGAGGTTGTTGGCGACCAGGACGGCGACCGCCAGCAACCCGATCGCGACCGCCGCCCACCAGGCACGAGCGGGGACCCCGTGGCCCTGGACGGCGGAGGTTCCCGCCGTTGCCATCAGGCCAAAGAAGGCGAAGACGGCCAGGTCGGCGACCACGCCGGTGGCGGCGTAGGGGCGCGGCCCGCCGGTGTAGAGGAGCGCGGCGACGAGCGCGATCCCCCCGGCGACGAGCAGCCAGAGCTGGCCGCTCGCCAGGACCAGCCAGAGGCCGACGG
>JBEKAP010000034.1:0-13711 GCA_050015875.1 Candidatus Dormibacteria bacterium
GCTCAGCGACCCCGGACCGGTGTAGCCACCGGCGGCGCCGAGCCGGAGACCGGTGTAGCTGAGCACCGCCGCGGTCAGCCCCGCCTCCGGGCTGACCGAGACCCCGGCCGAGGAGACCAGCTGCACCTTCTGGCCCCGCGAGTCGCTGATGTAGCTGTTGAGATCGACCGTGACCGTGCCGCCCGCCGGCACCTGGATGGTGGCGTCGGCGCGCAGCACCGGACCGGACGCCGCGCCGGGGACGTGCACCACCGCCACCGCCGTGGCCCCCTCCGGGTTGCGCACCTGGTACGCGACCGCCCGCGGCGTCGCCTGCACCGGGATCACCAGATCGTTCCCCTCCACCTTCACCCCCGCCCCGAACACCTGGGAGACGGTCAGGTCGTCCGTCGTCCCGGCCGGATCGTAGTCGTCGACCATCACATTCACCGTGACCGCCGTCTGCCCCGCCGGCACCGCCGGGTAATAGTCCACCGCCACCGGCGGCGTCACGTAGCCCGGCTGAGCGTTCACCGTCACCTGCGCCTTCGACACCGACGTCCCGTCCGTGATCCCGTACGTCACCACCTCCGGCACCGCCCCCGTCGGCGCCGTCACCTGGAGCTGGTCCCCGTCCAGCTGCGCACCCACCGGTACCGTCGCATTGGTGCTCGCGAGCGGCAGCAGCGTGACGCTGTCGCCGGCGGCGATGATGTCGTTGGCCAGCACGTCCACCGTCACCGTGCTCCCCGGCGCCGCGATCACGTTGTCATCCACCGCGACCGGCGGCGGCACCAGGGACGGCGGCGTGACGTCGATCCGCACCTCCGCCTCCGCGGTGAGCCCGGATGCCGTCTCCACCGCGTAGGTGAGCTGGTCGGTCCCCGCGCTCTCCGGGTACGCCTGGTAGGTGATGCTGTTCGCCTGCACCGTGACCACCCGTCCGTCGCTGGGCGCGCTGGTGATGCCGACCACCGAGACCGAGTCACCCCCCGGATCCACCCCGGTGGTCGGGATGGGAATCGCGATCGTGCCCCCTGCCACCACCCGCGCATCCACGTTCACCGGCTCGGGCGCGGCCGAGTCGGCAGCCGCCGCCGGGTTGACCGTCAGCACCACATGCCCGGTCGTGCTCTCGCCCGACGTGTCCTCCACCTGGTAGCTGACCGTCACCGTCTCCACCGCGCTCACCCCGGCTGCCGGTGGCGCCGCGTAGCGCAGCGTCCCCCCCTCGATCGACGCCGCCCCCGCGCCCACCGGCGCGATCGCCACCCCCGCCGGCACCAGGGTCATCGGCTCGCCCGCGGGGTCGGTGGCGCTCTGCAGCGCCGCGATGTCGGTCTCGTCCCCGGCCCGCACCGTCGCGTACAGCGTCGGCACGACCGGCGGGGCGGGAGTGAGCACCGGCAGCCACGTCGCCGTCACCTGGCCGGTCACCGGGCTCGTCCCCGGGTCGCCGTCCGTGACCTCGTAGTCCACCACCTCCGGCGTGGACAGACCCGCCGAGGTCGCCTCCAGCCGCAGCCACTCCCCGTCCACCACCGCCACCTGCAGACCGGCGGGGGCATTCGCCTCGACCACCGTCAGCAGCCCCCCCGAGGGGTCGTAATCACCCGCCAGCACGTCCACCGTCGTCGCCAGCTGGCCCCGGAGCAGCGCCGCCACCGGCGTCGTCACCGGCTCCACGGCCGTGCCCGAGGCGGCCCGCGCATCGATGAGGATCTGCCCCTGCGCCGCCGGCGCCGACCCGAACGCGACCTCGTACGTGAGCGAGTACACCCCCGCCTGCTGCGCGTTCAGGGTCACGTCGCCGCTCGTGAGGTCGGTGGACGCGGTCAGCCCCGCCGCCGGCGTCACCGGTTGCGCCAGCACCAGCTGGGCCCCGGGATGGAGCGGATCGGCACCCGCGATGTCGTTCGGCAGCGGCCGGATCACCGCCGCCTCCCCCACCACCACCTCCGCCGCAATCGGCACCGCGACCGGCGCCACCCCGCTGACGTCGCTCGTGCCCAGCACCCTCACCTGCAGCTCCCCCGCCACCGGCGTCGACAGCCCGTCCGTCACGTGGTACGTGATCACGGCCATCGTGTCGGTGGTCATCACCGGGCTCGTGTACGTGATCTCTCCGTCGTCACTCCACGTCACCTGCCCCACCGATGCCGACGCGTCCGTCAGCACCAGCGGATCCCCCTGGTCATCCCGCCAGTCCCCCAGCACCGGGTAGCTGGCCGTCGAATCCGAGGCCACCGCACGGGTCACCGGTGTGAACCCGCTGCGCAGGTGTGGCGGCGTCTCCCCCGTCGTCGGCGTCACCGTCACCGAGGCGGTCGCCGTCAGCCCTCGGGCATCCAGCACCGTGTACTGGAAATCGACCGCCTGGGTGTCGCCCGCACTGAGGCTGATCGCCACCGTCTGCATGTCCGGGGCGATCTGCAGTGTGTAGTCGGTACCGGTCGGGGGCGTCACCGCCGTCACGCAGAGCACGCTCCCATCGGGATCCGAGTCCTGGTCGAGCAGGTGCAGGATCGTGCTCAAACCCGCCCTCGCCTCGAACGTCTCGTCCACCGCCTTGGGCGGCTGGTCCTGTGGCGCACTGGCCGCGGACGCCACCTGGCTCGGCTGCTGGGTGACGGACTGGGTGCTGCTCAGCAGCCGCTGCCAGTCGCCGGCGTCGAGCGCCGCGGTGGCCGTCCGGCCCAGCGACCAGGTGGCACCGTCGGTCAGGTCGTTGAGCACGATGTCCGCGTTGTTCACCCGGAACACCGGCTGGCTCACGGTCGCCACCCCGGTGAGATTGCCCTCCCAGAGCGCGGAGCCGGTGCAGGACTCGGCGTAGTACCCGGGCGCCCCGGACCACGCCGCGTACTCGCAACCGCCGAGCCGGACCGGTTCAGCCGGCACGCCGTCCGCCCCCGAGGCGACGCTCACCACCGCCCCGCCACCCAGTGGCAGGCTGTACAGGCCGCTCGTCGTCGCCACCAGCACCGAGCTCGCCGCCGGCCCCGCCTGCTGGATCGCGTCCGGCTCCGAGCTCGAGGCGCCGGGGATGTCGATCACCCGCCCTGTCGCCGGGACCAGCACCTGCTCGTCCGCGGCGTCCAGGACCACCGCCGTGCCCCCCACCACGCTGAGCGAGAGCTGCCGGCCCAGGTGGGCATGGATGACGGTCGTCCACGGCGAGCCGAGGTTGCCGTTCCTGTACGGGATGGTCACCAGCCGGGTCGGCGACGCCACATACACGCTGCCATCCTGGCCAACGGTCATGGCGGTCGCCCCGCTCAGGGTGATGCGCGGCGCCGCGGTCGCGTCCAGGGAGACCAGCGAGCCACCGGTCGCGGAGCCGACCACGGCCGTCCACACCTCCCCGGACTCCGGATTCAGCACCGCGGCCACCGGCCCGCCCAGGGCGACCTGGGCCTCCCCGCCACCCGACAGCGCCACGCCCGGGCCGACGATGCCGCCGTCCTCAGCGTCGACCGAGT
This sequence comes from Candidatus Dormibacteria bacterium, assembly GCA_050015875.1. Taxonomy (GTDB): domain Bacteria; phylum Chloroflexota; class Dormibacteria; order Aeolococcales; family Aeolococcaceae; genus Changshengia. Next base: position 3,462 of record JBEKAP010000034.1, read on the forward strand.
AGAGGTCACCTCGATTGCGATCCATGGCCAGGACCGTCGTGCCGCTCTGCAGCACGTCCAGGTCGTATGCGGCCTGGAACGAGCCCGGCGGCCCGAACGCGGCGTCCAGCTCGAAGACCGGATAGTCGAACCGCCCGAAGGACCCCACCGCGTTGTCCGTCACCCACACCGCGCCATCGTTCGCCCGCACGTGGTCCACCGCGAACCCGCTCGCGCCGATCGCCGCCACCACCAGCACGGCCGCCGCCGCTGTCAGGGCACCCGCCCCCAGCATCCGGGACCGTGCGACCGCCACCGCGAGGTCGGCGCCGGAGCGCCCGCCGCCGCGCTGGAGGCCGATCCTCATTGTCATGGCGAGTTCTCGGGGCCCATCGCCGGCCGGGCGCGCAGCGACCGCAGGCTGAGCGCGGCCCGCAGCCGCCGCCAGGCGCCGGCTCGAGCGGCGAGAGCGCGCTCCGCCTGGCCGGTCTGCTTCCAGTAGGCGCTGACGTGCTCGGGAAGGGGATCGCCGGGTCCGAACACGGCGGCGTCGGCCGTCCGAGCGAGCGTGACGACATGGGGGGCGGGAAGGAGCTCTGCCTGCTCCCGCCGGGTGTGCCCGTGGGGTATCGCGTGCCCCAGGTCCCGCGCGTGATCGAGCAGCTCGCTCCAGGCTCCGGCAACGCGCGAGCTGGGCGAGCCGCGGACCCGGCGGCGACGGCGGCGCCGGGCCTTGAGCCCGAGTATCACAGCGCAGAGGAGGAGCAGGAGGAGGATCGGCGAGCCGGCGAAGATCAGCAGGTCGGCGAGCAGCTTCGGGATACCGGCCCCAGATGACGTGCGCCTCCGGGTCGGCGGCCGGCTCGAGGACGTCGTGGAGAGCGCCTGCCCCGGGGGCGGCGGGAGCTCGTTGACCGCCGGCGGAGCGAGCACCGCCTGGGGCAGCTGGCTCGGCTGCGCCTGGGGAAGGGGCTGCTCGGCGGCGCGCGTGGGGAGGAAGACGTTGGGAGCGACGGTCACCCAGCCAAGCCCCGCCAGGGACACCTGGACCCAGGCGTGCACGTCGCTGCCCGTGACGACCCCTCCCGAGCCGACCTGCGCGCCGAGAACCACTCGAGCGGGCACGCCCACGGCGTCGGACATCAGGGCGAGCGTCGCCGCGAACTGCTCGTCATCGCCGACCAGCTGGCTGCCCGTCGACGGATCGCCCTCCACGAAGGTCACGAGCCGCCCGGCGCTGTGCCCGGCCGCCGCCAGGGGAGGGTCCTCGGTGCCGTTGCTGAACGAGCCCGCCGTCTTCAGTTTGGCGGCCAGCGCCATCACCCGTCCCCAGGCCCCCGAGGTACTCCCCACCCATTGCTCGGCGGTGGTCTGCAGCGGCGCGGGTACGGTCACGGCGAGCTGATCGGAGCCGGCGGCTGCAGCGGACAGCTCGGCCGATGACGGCATGCCGGGCACCACGACGTCGAGCGTGTAGCTGCCGCCGGACGCGATGCCCGCGCTCTCGGCCGCGGTGCCGGTCTCCATGTCGTAGAGGAAATCCGCGGAGAGGCTCTCCTGGTCAGGACCGGAGAACTGGATGCCGGTCACCTCGCCGATGTCGGGAATCCACACGCCGCCGAGCCCGGCCACGTGAATCGTGATCTCGGCGCTCGATCCCGGCAGAGGCGCCGGAATGGTCGAACCGTACCGCCGGAAGACGTCGCCCGAGGTGGTGCCGGCCGTGCTGCCGGCCTCTCCCCCGAATCCCCAGGCCAGTCCGTCATAAGCGTCCATGGTGGCGATGGTCATCAGCGACCCCGCCCGCACCCCGCTGACCGTGAACAGCGTGGTCCCGGAGAGCGAGTGGGGCGAGCCCGCGGTGTAGGTCCGGAAGCCGGCCAGCGGGCTGGGCTGGTCGCTCGCGTCGAACGGGGGGGTGATGTAGCGCGAGAGGACCACCCGCGTCCGCCCGCCGAGGGCGAGGTTGGGCCCGACCAGGGGTGCCAGCGCCGCCGCGACGACCACCATGGCGGCTGCTCCCACGAGCCGGCGGCGGCGGCGGGAGCCGGTGAGGAAGCGGGGGTGCGCCCGACGATGGCGCAGGGCGAGCCAGGCCAGGAGCAGGGCGGCGAAGAGGGCGCCCTGGAGCAGCAGCGCCGCCGGCACCTCGGAGCCGAAGAGTATGGAGAGCACCAGGATGGCGGCCGGCGCGACCACGGGAAGGGCGATCAGCTGGGTCCGCCGGGCCAGGCTGTATCCGGCCACCCCTCCCACCAGACCGATGAGATAGGGGACGGCGAGCAGGTTGTCGCTGTCCCCCACCGGTGGGGCGGTGGTGAGGATGTCCTTCCAGCCCTGGACACCGGCCGTGACCAGGGCGACCAGGGTGCCCGGAGTGGGGATGACGCCGCCGAGGGCACTGGCGGGAGCGGCGATCAGCCCCCCGAGGGCAAAGAAGACGACCGCCCCGAGTGCCGCGTCGGCCAGCACCGGCTGACCCAGGCGCTGGGAGAGCTCGCTGACGACGATGCCGAGCGCCACACCGGCACCGCCGACGATCAGGTACGTCTCACCGCCGAACGTGCTCTGGAAGCCGATCAACCCGAGCAGGCAGAGGGCGAGCACGAAGCCTCCGTCGGTCAACCGGTCAGCACTGCCGGAGAGGCGGTGCCACCGCCCGTGGCGCGCGGCCACCGCGCTCACGACACCGCCCCCGAGAGCACCACGGCCGGCAGCTGGCGCAGAGATCCCACCTGGACGAGCGTGGTCAGGCCCTGCGAGCCGGCCGCCCACGGCTCTCCCGGGACGATGCGGATGGCGACGGTGCGGACCTCGGAGGGGAAGCGCACGGCCGCATGGCGCATCTCCAGGTCGGAGGCCGCCGAGCCGCTGATGATGACGGCGAGGGTGGTGTCGACCCCGCGCTGGGCCGCTCCCGCCGCCATCCGCGGCAGCTCCAGGCCGGCGGGCGCGAGCTCCGCCCGTGCCAGCGCGTCCAGAAGCAGCTGGGGGATCGACGAGCGAGTCACCCGCCCGCCGGCCTGGATGAGCGCCAGCAGGCCGTCGCGCGCCGCCCGCACCACCAGGGAGCCGGCGACCTGGAGGGCGATCTCGAACTCCTCGGGGTCGCCGTACGCCACCCGGCGCGTGTCGATGACCACGGTCAGGCTGGAGCGGCGGGTGTCGTTGAACTGCCGGACCTGGAGGCGGCCGGTCTTGGCCGAGCTGCGCCAGTGGACGAAGCGAAGATCGTCGCCGGGTGCGTATTCGCGCAGGCTGTGGAAGGCCAGGTCGCTGGCCGACACCTCCTTGGTGGTGAGCCCCTCCAGATCGCGGAGCGCGCCCGCGCCGAAGGAGGGGAGCGGCACGGTGGTCGGGTGGACGATGAGCTCCGTGGCTCCGCCGCCGGGGGCGCGACGCCGCACCAGGCCGAGCGGGTCGCCGCGCACCGTCGTGGCCGGCCCGACGGCGATCACGCCGCGCCGCTCGGCGGGGATGACGAAGAGCTCCTCGGCCCCCTGGCCCGGTGCCAGTGTGGGAGCGTGAAAGGCGGCCACGGCCTGGCCCACCGGCAGCTCCACCTCGACCCCGAGGGTCCGGCGCCCGGTGCGATTGGTGAAGCGCACGCGCCCCGCCGCCCGTTCACCGACCACCAGGCGGCGCGGGTCGAGGTCGACCTGGACCCGCAGCGCGGACGGCCCCGCCAGGAAGCAGGCGGCCATCGTCACCGCGAGCAGGCAGGCCGCGGCAACGAGCAGAAGCTCCTGCCAGCCCAGGCAGACGCCGCCGATCCATGAGCCGGCACCGACGGCGCCGACGGACCACCCCAGCGGGGTGATCGAGGCGAGAACCGGGGCGACCAGCGAGCGGACGCGCCGAGCGAGCCCGGAAATCGGCTGGATCACCGCCGCAAACGGCGTGGACCGGCCGCGCTCGGGCGTCTCCGGGGGAGCGGGCGCCGCCGCCAGGGCCCCATGGGTCGCCATCTGCTGCGCCGTCACTCCTCGGCCACCCCTAGGCGGCGCGCTCCGCGGGCGGCTTGATCTCGGCCAGCAGCCCGGCGATGACGTCGTCGACGGAGACGCCGCCAAACTCCGCCTCGGCGTCGAGGAGGAGCCGGTGGCCGAGCACCGGGACGGCGAGCTCCTTGATGTCGTCGGGGACGACGTAGTGACGCCCATCGGCCGCGGCCCAGGTCTTGGCGGTGCGCACCCAGGCGAGGCAGCCCCGCACCGAGAGCCCGAGCCGGACGTGGCGCGCTCGCCGCGACTCCTCCGCCAGCCGGCTGACATAGGAGAGGATGGAGGCGTCGACATGAACCTGGTCGGCGGCCTTGGACATCTCCCCCACCGCCGCGGCGGTGATGAGCGGGGCGACGGCAGCGCTGCGGTCACGGTTGGCCGAGTCGCCCAGCACCCTCATGGTGGCGTCGTGGTCCGGGTAGCCGAGGTTGGTCTTCATCAGGAACCGGTCCAGCTGTGCCTCGGGAAGCCGGTAGGTGCCCGCCTGCTCGATGGGGTTCTGGGTGGCCACGACCATGAAGGGGGTCCCCACCGGATGGCGAACGCCGTCCACGGTCACCCGGCCCTCGTCCATGACCTCGAGCAGCGCCGACTGGGTCTTGGGCGAGGCCCGGTTGATCTCGTCGGCGAGCACGATGGTGGCGAAGATCGGACCGGGGTGAAACTCGAAGGTGCCCTTGCGGCTCTCGTAGATGGTGACGCCGGTGACATCGCTGGGCAGCAGGTCGGGGGTGAACTGGATGCGCGAGTTGGTGCCCTGCACGGTGTTGGCCAGTGACTTCGCGAGCGAAGTCTTGCCCGTGCCCGGGAAGTCCTCCAGGAGCAGATGACCCTCGGAGAGCAGGCACGTCAGTGCCAGCCGCACGACGTGGGTCTTGCCCAGCACCGCGACCTCCACGTTGGAGACGAGCTTGCCGAACGTGTCGGCGAACCAGCCCGCCTGCTCCGGGGTCATCTCAGCCATGGTCGCTCCTCATCTGCGACGGATCCGCTCGATGCCGCCCACCCTAGGGGGCGAGGGGCTGGAGGTGGTGACGGTGACGCCGCCGTCCGTCGACGACGCGGTCACCCACCCTCCGTTTCCGGTCACGCCAAGCATGAGTGCGTCAGCCGTCTCCAGACCAGCGGGGATGGTCTCCGAGATCTTCAACGGCGATCTCCGTGGCGGGGTCGGATGCGACGACGCGCCGGCCTCCAGCCAACCGGCCGCTGGCGTGTCGGGATGATACGGGCGCCGGGCACCCACCTACAAGGGGAGCTCTCCCCTCCGACGAGGGGGTCGCGCGCACCGGCCGCAACGGCGCCTTCAGCGCCGAAGCAGGCTCACGTCCTCCGCCCGCACCAGCCGGACCGCCAGCGCGTACTCGACCAGCCGCACCTTGCGGCTGGTCGCGACGCGGTCGGGCCCGCCGTGGAGCCCGCGCACTCCTTGCCGCTCCAGCTTCAGGCAGACGCTGTCCAGCTTGCGGTTGAGCTTGGTGACCGACCAGCCCAGGCGCGCCGCAGCCTCGGCTGACGAGGGCAGATCAGCCCCTCCCCGCATCCCGTCGCGCAGCAGTGGCTCAGCCAGCGCGACCAGCAGGAGTCGCTCCTCGCCGGTGAGTCCCACCAGCCCGTCGGTGGTGTCACCGCTCCCGACCTCGTCCCGAGCGACGCCGCCGGCGACGCTGCCGAAAGGTGCCTCGTCGGTGGTGATGAAGAGCTCGTAGGTGGTCGGCCCGGCGGTGAAGCAGACCGAGATCCGGGGAAAGACGACCGGCAGGCGGGCACCGGGGGCAAGCCATGCCTGGAACAGACCGTCCGCATCCGCGAGCCTGGCCGAGAGCAGCGCGCCCACGTTGGTCAGCCACCAGAGGCCGTCCGCGTGACGCAGCTCCAGGAAGTGGCGGTGCAGGAAGGGGTTCTCGTCGATCATCAGGTCGGCCTCGCGCCCGATGGTGAAGGGGCGATCCGAGGCGAGCGGGTAGACCTCGCCGCAGAACTCCACCGTCGCCGCCATCCCGGTCATCCCCCGCAGGTTGGGCTGGAGATCTGCGAATAGACGCCATCGGCTCTTCCCACCTGCACCTCGATGCAGACCTGCTGGCCGGTGGGGTCGGTGACCGTCGCGCTGGCCGCGGTGGTCAGGGTCCAGGCACCGCTCACGGTCCGCCACTGGAAGTCATCTCCGCTCTGCGGATCCGCGTACGTCCAGGAGAACGTCACCTCGGTGCCGCTGGCCCGGGCCCAGGTGACCACCGGTGTGCCGGGCGCATCCTCCTGCACCAGCGGCGGGACCGTGCCCGCCGAAACAGGGGTGGGAGTGCTGGTGGGCGCCTTGGTGGAGCCCCCGGCATGCGAGGCCAGCACGGCGACGGCGCCGATGACCAGGATGGCGGCCACCGCGATGCCGACCACCGGGCCGAGGCGTCCCCGGCCCGAGGGTGTTTCGACCGGCACCGGCCCCCCGGGCGCGCGGGCCGGCGCCTCGGCCGCCGCCGGCGGCGGGGGGACGGGACCCTGGTCGGTCCTGCCTGGGCGGCTCCCGGCACGGGACGGAGGGCGTTGCAGGACCGGGCTGCCTCCGACGACCCCCGGACGGGCCAGCGTCGTGCCCTCCGGCGGAGAGCTGGTCAGGTCCAGCTCCTGGGAGGCCTCCTCGTAGGCGGGCGGCGCCGCCTGAGCGGCCACCACTCGCGGTCCCCGGAGGACCGTCCTGTCGCTCCCGTCCGCGTCCTGCGACCGGCCCGCGGTTGCCGCCTCGCCCCCCTCGTCGAGCAGCACGATGGGCGTGGGAGCCCAGCGCTCCTCGATCTCGATCGCCTTCAGCGACCGGGCAAGGCTGAGGGCGCTCGGCGGCCGGCTCGCGGGATCCTTGGCCATCGCCTGGGCGAGCACCCGCTCGAGAGAGGCGGGGACGTCCTCGCGGCCGGTGCGCGGCGGCGGCTGCTCCCGGATCCGCCGCATCATGGCGAACGACGAATTGTCGCCGCCCGGCAGATCGAAGGGAGAGCGGCCGACCAGGAGGTGCCAGAGCGTGGCACCGAGCGAGTAGACATCGGAGCGCTGGTCGCACTGGGACGTCTGGAACACCACCTCGGGCGGTGCCCAGGGGATCGACATCCCCTCGGCGCTTCCGACCGTCTCCTCCGTGGTCGTGGCGATGCCGAAGTCGGTGAGGCCCGGCTCCCCGTACTGGCTGGTGAGGATGTTCGCCGGCTTGATGTCGCGATGGAGGATGCCGGCGCGATGGGCCGTCTCGACGGCGCAGGCGATCCGCACCCCGATGGCCAGGACCTCCGGCACCGGGAGACGCGCGGTCCTGGCCCGCACCGCAAGGTTGCGCTGCGGGTAGTACTGCATGACCAGGAACGGCCGGCCGTCGGCGGTGGCGCCGGCACGGAAGACCTGGACGATGTTGGGATGGCCAGCCAGCGCGGCCATGGCATTGGCCTCCGCGGTGAAGCGGCGCCGCACCTCCTCGGACATCCCCTCGACGGAGAGCACCTTGACCGCCACCCTCATCTTGGGCATCGCCTGCTCGTACAGGTAGACGTCGGCGTAGCCGCCCGAGCCGATCGTCTCGACGAAGGTCAGACCGGGAAGCTCCGGGGGGGCGGCGGCGGCGCGCGGCGTCACTCGCCGACCTCGAAGCGGAAGGACACCTCGTCGGCGAGGGCGACCGTGGTGCCCGGCTCGATCTGCATCGGGGCGTCGGGGCGCAGCCGCTCGGGCGCGCGGCCGGGCAGGGTCACGAGCGTCCCATTGGTGGAACCCAGGTCGGTGACCAGAACGTGCCACTCGTCGAGACGGATCTCAAGGTGGGTGCGCGAGATCTGCTTGTCCGGACTGGCGACCTTGACCAGATGCGGGCGCTCCCCATCGACCAGCCGGCTCGGGGTGGGACCGCGACCCATCAGCACGCCACGGTCGAGCGGTATGGCGTCGCCGGTCGACATGCGGAGCACGCCCAGCACGGGGCGCGGGACGGTGACCGGGTTCGCGTCGGGGACCTCGGCGTGACAGACCCTGCAAGTGACGGCGCGGGCGGGGTTGGGATGTCCGTTCGGGCACTCGACGGCGTGCACCAGGGGTCCGGGCCGGGGCAGCTCCCCGGGCACCGCGGCCCGGCGGAGCAAGCTCTCCTGCACCTCTCGGCTGATGGTCAACCCATCGGTGTCGTCGGGGGGACCGCCAGGCGCGATCAGGGGGCCGGCGGGCGCGGAGGGGGCGGGCGAGGAGGGGGCGCGTGTGGGAGGCGGGGGTGAGGGCGCCCCCCAGGGCACGTGATCGATCAGGCCACCACCCCGACCCTGCGGGGCAGGGGTCGGCGAAGCGATCGGGGGCGGGGCGGGCGGCGCGCCACCCGGGGGCGCCGCCACCCGCGCCGGGGCGGTCGGACCCGGGACTCCCGGCGGAGCCCGGCGAGTGGTGACCTCGGCAACCTGGGTGTCCTGCGCCGGCGGGATGGCCGGTTCGACGCTCGGCGGCAGGGTGACGCCGGATGGCGGTTCGGGCCCCGGCACGGCCGGCTCCACCGCCTCCCGAAAGCTCCGTGTCACCGCCGCGGTGAGGGTCTCCGCCGGCAGCTCCGCCGCGGGCTGCGAAGCCTCCCGCCCCTGCGGTGCCGGGGCGGGGGCAACCGCGGCCTCGGGCGCGACCGGACGGACACCGGGCACGGCCGCATCCACCCGGCCGGTGGCGGCCGGCAGGCCAGGCTCCACCGCTGGAGAGGAGCCGAATTCGACACGCAGGCGGCAGGCACGCACCACGCCGACGGAAAACGGGAGCTCCGCGCCGACGGCAGCGCCCTCGCCGATCAGCTCGATGTCTCCCTCCGGATGCTCGAAGGTGTGCTCGGACCACGTGGTGAAGCCCACCGCGGTCAGCTCACCCTCGGTCCCCTCGCGCCCCACCCGAGCCCTCCCGGCACCCCCCAGGACGACGGTGAGACCTGTGGCGGTCAGCCCGCCCAGGACGAAGCTGGGAATGCGGCCGAGGCCGAGCCCGGTGAGGGCGCTGAGAACCTCGAGATGGCCGGCACCGTCACGCTGCAACTCCCAGAGCTGACCGACCGCCTCGGATGAGGGGTCGAGATCAACGAGCAGCCAGGTCCGCCGACCGGCCACCGCCACCCAGGCTCCGGGGACGTAGGAAACCCGCACGGCATCGCCGCCGACCGCGGTCATGGTGCCCTCCTCGGGGGCCCGGGGGTCGTGTCCTCGTCGGGGACGGAGGCACCGGATCGGCCGTCCACGACGACGACGGTGACGTTGTCGTGACCGCCCGCCGCCACGGCGCGGTCGACGAGCGCCTGCGCCAGCGATTGCGGGTCCACGATCTCCCGCGCCGCTGTCCCGATCTCGAGGTCGGAGAGCTCGCCGGTGAGGCCGTCCGAGCAGACGATGAAGCGCTCACTGGCCTCGGGGGGAAAGACCCAGCAGTCGGTCTCGGGGGGAGGCTCGGTGCCCAGCGAACGGGTCACCACGTGCCGCCGCGGGTAGGTTCGGGCCTCCTCCGGGCTCATCCTCCCCGTCGCCACCAGCTCCGCCACCTCCGAGTGGTCAGCGGTCAGCTGGCGCAGTCCGTCCGCCGAGAGCCGGTACACGCGGGAGTCGCCGATGTTGAAGGCCATCCAGTGCTCGGAACCCGCGGCGGCGACGACCGCCAGGCCGGCGAGGGTCGTGCCCATCCCCGCCCGCGAGCGGTCCTCGCGCGCGGAGTCGAGGATCGCTCGGTTGGCCCGAGCCACCGCCGCCAGCGCATCCTCGACCTTCAGCCGCTCGGCGCCGCCCAGCCCTGCGAAGGCGGCGACGGCGAGGCGGCTCGCGACGTCGCCGGCGGCGTGGCCGCCCATCCCGTCGGCCACCAGGAACACGGGTGGCTCGGCCATCAGGCTGTCCTCGTTGACCGCGCGGACCAACCCCCGGTCAGAGGCCGCCCCCCACGCTGCCGCGATCACGTCAAGGTCCCGCGGGGGTCGCGCTCGGAGGACCCGCCGGCCCGGGGCCCTCCGGGCAAGCGGCGTCGGGGAGACTGCCCGGACCGTTCGGTCGTCACGAGGTCCAAGACAATACGCCCGGCCACCCGCCTGTCAACGCCGGAGCCGCATCGAGATGCAACGGCTTGGGTGTTGCTCTGCATCAGGGGGGGTGAGGAGGCTACGACACGACCTCGAGGGAGCGGGCGATGTCGTGGAAGAGCTTCTTCAAGCGCGGGGTGAGCGCCACCGCCGGGGAGGAAAACGTGAGCACCAGCACCCCGGTGCCCTCTCGCGGCAGGACGAAG
>JBEKAP010000035.1:0-13415 GCA_050015875.1 Candidatus Dormibacteria bacterium
GCCATCCCCGCAGGGTGAAAAAGGCGAGCACTGCCACCAACGCCAGGGCGATGGCGACGAGGCCCGCCAGCGTGCGGCGCCTCATGGCGTCGCATCCGAGCCCATCCATTCCTCAGCCGTGAGCTGATACAGATGGCCGTCCCGCCAGCGGTCGCCGACCAGCGCGAAGTCGTGGATGACGCCCATCCGCTGGAAGCCGTTGTCCTCCAGGGCCTGCCAGGAGTGAACGTTGTCGAGGTCGACGGTGGCGTGGATGCGGTGGAGGCCGAGCCCGTCGAAGGCGTGGGCCACGGCCAGGCCGATGGCCCGCGTGGCGATGCCGTGGTGCCGCTCCCGGGGGGCCACCCAGTAGCCGATGTCGGCGCTCTGGAGGATGTCGCGACGGATCCGGTCCAGCGAGAGGTGGCCGGCGATGGCTCCGGAGACGGTGATGACGAACCCCTCCGCCGCCTCGTCGGCGAGGCAGCGCCGCACCCGCTCCCGCTGACCCGCGGCAGTCAGGAACTCGGGGCCGCACCAGGGCTCCTCGACGGCCAGCTCGGCCGCCGACGCGGCGTACATCGACGCCAGCTCCTCGGCGTCGGCCGGCGTCCAGGCTCGGAGACCGACATCGACGGGGGCGTGGATCGTCCCGGCAGCCACGCTCCCACCCTAGCACTCGGGATTTCCACCGGCCAGCGCGCCGCCAACCCCACCCACACCGCCGGAACCTTCAACCTTGCAACCTGCTTCTCGACCTGATCACCTGCCCACGGTCGCTCGCAGATAGGCCGACGAACTCGTCAGGGCCCGACCAGGCGGCCTGCAGCGATCACCCGGGCCACCGGGTTCACTCCCAGGTGGTATCCGACATCGAGCCACCGGGGGGTCTCCAGGACCAGGGCGTCGCAGCGCAGGCCGGGGAGGAGCCGGCCCCGGTCGGTGAGGCCCAGGGCGGCGGCGCCCCCGGCGGTCGCCGCCAGCAGCGCCTGCGCCGGGGTGAGGCCGGCGGTCGCCACGCCGAGCGACACCATCAGGGGCATCGACTCGCACCAGCAGGTGCCCGGGTTGCAATCGGTGGCGAGGGCGACGGTGACCCCGGCCTCCAGCAGGCGGCGACCCGGTGGCGGGGGACCGTCCAGGACCATGGAGGCCCCGGGAAGGAGCACCCCGGCCACCCCCGCTTCCGCAAGACCGCGCAGGTCGCCATCACGGGCGTGATCCAGGTGGTCGGCGGAGACGGCTCCGACCCGCGCCGCCAGGGCGGAGCCGCCGCTGTGACTGCGCTGCTCGGCGTGCACCTTGGCCCTGAGGCCGTGCGCTCGGGCCGCGACCAGCAGCCGCTCGCACTCCCCGACCTCCCAGGCACCGATCTCGCAGAAGCAGTCCACGAAGCCGGCGAGGGGCGCGGCCGCGCCGAGACCCTGGTCCAGCACGCCCGCCAGGTAGGCGGCACGGTCGCCGTCGGGGAGCCCGTGGAGCGGCAGGTAGGTGGTGACCACGTCGGGCACGTCCGGCTCCGTGCCCAGCGCCCGTGCGGCCCGGAGCTGGCGCAGCTCCGCGTCCTGGGTCTGGCCGTAGCCGCTCTTGATCTCGACGGTGGTGGTGCCCAGCCGGAGCATCCGGCGGGCGCGCTCGCGGGTGGCGGTGACCAGCTCGTCCAGGGAGCCCGCGGCGGTGGCGGCCACGGTGCTCCGGATGCCGCCCCCCTTTTCCGCGACCTCCTCGTACGAGGCCCCCGCCGCGCGGAGCGCGTACTCCTCCGACCGCTCCCCCAACCAGACCAGGTGGGTGTGGGCGTCGACGAACCCCGGGAGGACCGCCGCCCCGACGGCGTCGAGCTCGATCGTGTCCGGGCCGGTCGCGACGTCGAAGCCTGACGCGGGCCCCGCGTAGAGGATGCGGTCCCCGCTCGCGGCCAGCACCGCATTCCCGACCACCCCGGGTGCGGGCAACCGCGGGTCGCCGGTCACGAGCTCGCCGATGTTGACCACCACCAGGCTGGCAACGGCGGTCATCGCCGGCGGCCGTCGGTGGGCCCGGCGCGCCAGCAGACGACCGGCTCGCAGAATGATTCACCAATATTTCGTGACGAAGTTTTTCGGGCCGCGCGACGGACGTGCCCGACGCCTGCCCACCGGGGGCTCGCGCGAAATCCTGGCGCACCGCATGGGGGGCCACAGCTCCCCGGGGCTCTCGCGTCGCTCACCCCTCTCCTCCCGCCGCTGCAACGGTTCTGGAGCCGCTCACTCGAGCCCTCCCGTCGCCGATTCCACCGCCCGCCGCCAGTCGCCGCCGCGCAGCCACTCCGACGCGGCCTCCAGGTCGGGTGCGAGCGGCCGGTCGGCGTCCAGGTGGGCGACCCGGCTCCGCAGCGAGGCGACCAGGGCGCCGGTGGCGGGTCCGGGGCGCAGGGGGGCCCGCAGCTCGAGGGCCTGGGCCGCGCACACCATCTCCACCGCCACCACCTGACGGAGCAGCTCCAGGCTGCGCCGGCTGCGGAGCGCGCCCGCGAACCCCATCGACACGTGGTCCTCCTGGCCGCCGCTCGTGTCGAGGCTCTGGACCGCGTACGGGGTGGCCGTCTGGCGGAGCTGGGTCACGCAGCTCGCGGCGGTGTACTGGGCCATCATCAGGCCGCTGTTGGTCCCCGGCGCCGGGCTCAGGAAGGCGGGCAGGCCGCGGGATCTGGAGGGGTCGAGAAGCCGGTTGGTCCGCCGTTCGCTGATGGCGGCGGTGTCCGCGGCCAGGGATGCCAGCAGGTCGGCCGCGTAGGCGAGGGCCTGACCGTGGAAGTTGCCGGTCGAGAAGAGGGCACCCTGTTCGGCGAGCACCACCGGGTTGTCGACCACGCTCGCCATCTCCCGTTCGACGGTCTGGCGGCAGAAGGCCAGGACGTCGCGCGCGGCGCCGTGCACCTGGGGGGCGCAGCGCAGCGAGTAGGCGTCCTGGACTGCGTGATGGGAGCTGCGATGGGAGGCGACGATCGGGGAGCCCTCGAGGAGAGCCCGGAGGTTGGCCGCGCTCGCCTGCTGTCCAGGCGCGGGGCGGAGGGCCACGACGTCGGGATCAAAGACCCGGGGCGTGCCCAGGAGGGCTTCGACGCTCATCCCGCAGGCGCCGTCCAGCGCCACCAGCAGCCCCTCCGCGTCGTGCACGGCGAGGGCAAGGATGGCGGTCATCCCCTCGGTGCCGTTGATCAGGGCGAGCCCCTCCTTGGGACCGAGGGCGATGGGCTCGATCCCGGCCTCAGCCAGGGCCCCGGCCGCCTCGCGACGGCCCCCCTCTCCGTCGGCGACCCAGCCCTCGCCCACCAGGACGGAGGCGGCATGGGCGAGCGGTGCGAGGTCGCCCGATGCCCCGACCGAGCCGTGCTCGGGGACCCACGGGGTGATCCCGGCGTTGAGCAGGCTGCAGAACCCCTCGGGAAGGCTCTGCCTCACCCCGGAATGACCGGCGGTGAGGCTCCGGGCCCGGAGCAGGAGCATGCCCCGCACCACCTCGGCGGGAAGCTGCGCTCCCACCCCGGCGGAATGGCTGCGGAGGATCGCACTCTGGAGCTCGACCCGCTGGTCGACCGGGATGACCCTGTCGGCGAGCGCGCCGAATCCGGTGTTGACCCCGTAGACGGGGCCTCCGGCCGCATCGAGCCGCTCCACCAGGGCCCGAGACGCGGCCATTCGCCGCAGTGCGGCATCGCCGACCTCGACCAAGGTCCGGTCGCGGGCGACGTCCACCAGGTCGCGGAGGCTGAGCGGGGAACCGTCGAGAGTGAGCACGCCGGCCCCAGCGTAGCCGTTCCGTATGAGGCCGTCCTGGGGAGGCGGGGTATGCTGGAATTCGTATGGATGTCACCCGGTCTCGCCGCTCGCTCGCCCTCCTCACGACCGGGGCCGCCGCCCTGCTCGCGGCCGCCTGTGGCCCGGGAGCGATCCTGACCGCCGAGACGCCGGACCTGGCCGTCTCAACCGCCCTCCAGGCGGTCGAGACCACCCCGCTGCAGGCGAGCTTCAGCGGCCAGCTCACCCTGAGCACCGGGAACCTGAGCGGTCTCCCGGCGTCGATCCAGAGCGCGCTCGGCCAGATCGGGAGCGGAGGCTCCGCGACCGGGCGGCTGGTGCAGGAGAGCAGCTCGCGCCGCCAGCTCACTCTGAGCGCGGGTGGCAGCAGCCTGCGCCTTGTCGAGTACGACGGCCACGCCTACGTGAGCCAGGACGGGGGCGCCTACGCGGAGCTCTCGACCGCGCTCCCCTCCGGTGCGGCTGCCGCCTCCACCGACCTCAGCACAGCGGTCGCGGACCTCAGCTTCCAGGACCAGGGCCCCGCCACCGTCGACGGGGTGAGCACGGAGCACTACTCCGCCTCGATCACCGTCCCCTCCCTGGAGAAGCTGGCCCAGGACCTCGGCGGCACCGGGAGCGGGAGCGCTGAGCTGGGGCCCGTCCTGACCATGCTGGCGCCCTACGTGACCGGCAGCGGCTCCGCGGACGTCTGGCTCAGCACGCGGGACGGGAGCCTGGTTCGCGGGGAGCTGACGGGCTCGGTCTCCGTGGACGTCGGTGCCGCGGCCTCGGCGGTCGCCGGCCTGCTGGCTCCGACAACCGGGACGGCGTCGCTGCCCACGGGGACCCTGGGAGCGAGCCTCAGCCTGCAGGTCGACGTCTCGGACTACGGCGGCTCGGTGAGCGTCACCAAGCCGGCGGCGACCTCGACGCTACCCGCGAGTGGCGGATGGTCGGGGTTGCTCGGCCTCCCGTCCGGCGCGGCCAGCTGACCGCCGCGAGGACGACCCGCTACTCGGACGCGTCCTTCCAGCCCAGGTGCCTCCAGCGCGAGATGCCGCGCAGGCCGAGCCGCGAGACATGCAGCTGCTGGAACTCGCCGTACGCGGCGGCCGCCGCGGTGTCAACCGAGAGGTAGACGGCGCGGTCGGTGATGCGGGCGATGTCCGACGCCGGCGCCAGGCAGGGACGTCCGTGGGCATGGTGGGCAAAGACGATGCCGTGGAAGATGTCCTCGCTGGCGAGCGCCGCCACCTCGAGGACGTGGCCCACCTCGGTGCCGTCGCTCGCGACCACCGGCGCGTGGGCGTGGACGTCGAGCCAGGAAACCTGCCGCTCGCCGCTCTGGAGGTCGTCGGGCTGCCGCTCGCCGGCGGGGTCTGGATGCGCGGTGTAGAGGTCGTCCATGGCTCCCACTATGGCAGGGTCGCGCGGCCGCCGGAGGCGTCACCCTGCCACTCTCGCGCGCCCCACTGCGCCCCCGGACCGCGGCCGCCCCCGCCCCCCGCGGCACGGGGGACGTGCGTGGCACGGCCCTGGCTCAGTAGGATGCCGCCGTGCCCTGGTCCACGCGCGCCACAGCGACCGCCTCTCGCATCTGGGCGAGCACCGGACGGCTGACCCTCTGCGGACTGGCGGTCGGCGCCATGGGTCTCGGAGTGCTCTGGAGCTTCGGCAACTTCTCCCATCTCGGCCTGCTCCTTGTGCTGGTCGCCACCGGGCTCGCGCTGCTGGCGCTGGGCGGGGACCACTGGCGCCAGGGCCGGGGCTGGTGGGTGCTCATCACCCTCGGTTGCGGCATCACCAACGTGCTCTACATCCGGCACATCCACCACCTGCCGGATCTCCAGGTGCTCTGCGCGCTCCTGCTCACGGTGCTGACCGGGGCGGCGGCGTGGCTGCCCCGGGGACGGCTGAGCCGGGTCCTGCTGGCGCTGGCGGGAATCTCCCTGGTGGCGCTGACCGCCGTCGGGATCACCTGGGGGTCCGCCGACATCGACGTCTTCACGGCCCTCCAGGGCGCCGCCAAGGCACTGATCCAGGGCCACAACCCCTATGGCCCGGTGTTCCGCTACTTCGTGGAGGTCAAGCCGGGCCTCTTCAGGACAGTCGCGCCCAACTTCGTCTGGGGGCACTTCCCCTACGGTCCGATCGTGCCCATCCTCGCCGTCCCGGGCCGTCTGCTGGGGGACGTCCGGGTGATGTCCATGGTCTGCGTGCTCGCCACCGTGACCGGTCTCTGGCGTCTCGCCGAGCAGGGCGACGCGACCTCCGACGCCCACCGGCTCGTGGCCCTGGCGCTCGCGGCACCACTCTGGGTCGGGATGGTCCACCAGGACTGGGTGGACGTCTACATGATGGTCGGCATCGTCTGGTGGCTGGCGCTGCGGCGCGACCACCGCGGCTGGGCGACGGTTGCGCTCACCGCCGGGGTGATGGTCAAGTTCACCTCACTGGTGCTGCTGCTGCCCGCCTTCCTCTGGTCGAAGCGCGGCCGTCGCGAGATCGTGCTGGCCGTGCTCCTCTCGCTCGTGCTGATGGTTCCCTTCGCCGTCATCACCGGGGTCGGGACCTTCGTCTACAGCCTCGTCGGCTACCAGCTCGACCTCCCCTTCCGGACCGACTCTCTGAGCCTCGCCGCCCTCCTTTACCACATGACCCGCATCAAGCTGCCCACGGTCTTCCCCTTCCTTCCCCTCGCGGTGGGGGCCGCCTGGGTCGCCTGGCGCGGCCGGCCGCGCTCCGAGGGTGACCTGGCCCTCCAGGCCGGGCTGATGAACGTCGCCGCCTTCATCCTCGCCAAGCAGGCGTTCTTCAACTACTACTTCATATCGGAGGTGCTGCTGCTCGCCGCCATGGCCGGTGCCGGTCTGGCGCTGACAGAAGACGACATCGCCCTCCCGGACGTCGCCGGAGCGCTGCGGTGGGCCGGCATCCGGATCCCGCCGCGCCGGACTCCCGCGGCCGTCGACACCGCCGCCAGACTGACGCCGCCACCGACCAGGAAAGCCAGTCGGGTGCCTCCCACCGAGGCCAGCCAGCCGGCGAGCAGACCGCCGATCGGGGCCGGTACCCCGGTGAAGATGTACCCGTAGAAGGCCATCGCGCGGCCGCGAAGCCGGTCCGGCGCGGCCAGCTGCACGGTGGCGTTGCTCATCGACGTGTAGGTGGTGAAGGCGACGCCGGTCACCGCCAGCATCGCGCCGCAGGCGATCAGCCAGTGGAGCGGTGCCAGCACCATCAGCAGCGCGGAGAAGGCGGCGCCCCCTCCGAGCAGGATCGACCAGCTGGGCCGACCCACCGCCGCGGTGAAGAGCGCGCCCACCAGGGCCCCGACGCCGAAGCAGGCGGTGAGGATGCCGAAGACGACCGGTCCCGACCGGAGCGTCACCGTCGCCATCACCGGGAGCAGGACGCTGAAGTTGATGCCGAAGGTGGAGACGACGAGCATCAGCCCGCAGGTCAGCCAGGCGGCGCGGGTGTGCACCACCCAGACGATGCCCTCACCCAGGCTGTGCAGGACCCCCTGCTCCTCGTCGTGGTCGCCCCTGTACAGCTCCGAGGTGCGCATCAGCAGCAGGCTCGCGATCACCGCGAGGAAGCTGGCCGCGTTGATCGCGAAGCAGACGGTCACTCCCAGGGTCGCGATCAGGACCCCGGCCAGCGCCGGCCCCGCGGCCCGCGCCAGGTTGAAGAGCGAGGCGTTGAGCGACACCGCGTTGGGCAGCTCCTTGCGGCCCACCATCTCGAAGACGAAGGCCTGGCGAGCCGGCATGTCGACGACCTGCACCGCGCCGCCGACCGCCGCCAGGAGGAAGACCTCCCAGACGGTCGCCCGACCGGTGAGCGCAAGGAGGGCCAGAACGACCGCGGTCAGCATCAGGGTCGTCTGGGTGGCGATGATCGTGATGCGCTTGTCGAAGCGGTCCACGAGCGGGCCGCCCAGCAGGCCAAAGACCGTGTAGGGGAGGAACTGGAAGGCGGCGAGGGCCCCCAGGGCGAGGGGGGAGCCGGTCGGGGAGTGGGTCAGCTCGACGATCAGCCAGGCCTGGGCGATGTTCTGCACCCAGGTACCGGAGATCGAGACGGCCTGGCCGGCGAAGAAGAGCCGGTAGTTGCGGTGGCGCTGGAGGCTGCGAAAGGTCCGAGCTGAGGCGGAGGTCACGCTCATCGCGGGGCGCTGCCCTCGACGAGCGCGGTGAGCGGGTCGACGGCAGTCTCCAGGGCGGCCAGCTGCTCGGGGGTCAGCCGCTGGAGCTGCTCGGCGAGCCAGGCGGTGCGGCTGTTGCGCGCGGCTCGCAGCAGCCGCGCTCCCTCGGGGGTGACGGCGATGTCGACCCGCCGGCGATCGCCCGCGATGCCCCGCGCTCGAGCCACCAGCCCGGCCGCCTCCAGCTTGTCCACCGCGTTCGACATCGAGGGGGCCGAGATGCCCTCGCGGACGGCCAGCTCGTTGATGCCCACACCTGGCTTGCGGCTGATCAGAGCGAGGATCTCCACCTGCCCTCCGGTCAGGGCGGTCCCCTCGACCAGGCGGCGGAGGTGACGGGCGAGATGGAGGAGGAGGGGGCGCAGCTGATTGGCGAGGGCCATCTCCTCTGTGGTCGTCGCCTTGGGGGGTTGGGGGGTGAGCAGTGCCGGCATCCCAAGTAATTATATAGACTAACTATTTGCCTGGCAAGCCGGGGTTGATGCACACTTGACGCCCGGTCCGCGGGAGGCGGTGGCCGAGCAAGGAGGGACGCAGTGGTCGGGACCACCCGGGGGGCGCCCGAGGGGGCCGGGGGGTCGGGGTGCGATCCCCCGCGGCATCACGCGGCCAATCTCTTCACGGGCATGCCCCCACTCCTCATGCTGGGCCTCGGCGTGGTGATGGGCGCCGCCATCAGCTTTGCCCTGGGTGTCGTCTTCTGGTCGGTCTTCGCGTAGACGATGCGTTCGCTGCACCGGACCACGCGTCGGCTTGCCCCGGTCCTCTCCCTGAGTGCGGGATTGGTCCTTGGCGCGGGGATCGGTCTGCCGACCGCCCACTGGGTGGCGGGCTTCCTCACCCGCACCCCCGCGATCGTCGGCTCGTCCGGCTACCAGGGCCAGCCGTCGGCCACCGCCGAGCCGCGCCCGTCCAGCACCGCCACCCCGGTCGCGGTGGCCACTCCGGGTTCGACGCCGACCCTCTCCCCCGCGGCCTGTTCGCCTCTGGCAACCGGCCAGCAGCCCCTGGACTCACTCCGCCCACCTGCCTCCGGCTACACCGCGGATTCGGCGCTCGACTGGATCGGATGCGGGACCGAAAGCCTCCCCGCGACGACCGGGTTCACGGTCGGTGGGGTGTGGGTCGCGGCTCTCTCGTACACCTGTCCGGCCGGGACCGCGGCCGCGAGCACCGGGGCGACGCTCACCGTCAGTGCGACGAGCGCCCTGGCCGGCTCGGGCGCCACGGTCATCCTCCAGGGCCGGACCGACAGCTCGGATGTGACCGCCGGCTCGGCCATCGGCCCGGGAACCTATCGTCTGAGTGTCGCGGGCCCTCTCGCCTGCCTCTGGCACCTGGCGGTTTACCGGGGCTGACGAGCCGCTCGGCGCCGGCCGGCATGCTTGCCCGACATCGCCTATCGCGCGTTTGCGAACTCGTTGCTATGCTCTCTGATGGGTTGCGAGCTGCGCGCCGCGGTGGCGGATCATGAGCCCGCAGCCACCCAAGAGCCCCATGAGCCCCACCCCGCAGTCCGTACCGGACCAAGCACCTGTGCTTCGCCGCCAGTGGACGCTGCTGTCCAACCACGGCCATGTGCTCGTGTGCCTCGCTCGCGATCCCCACATGCGGATGCGCGACATCGCGCAGAGCGTCGGCATCACCGAGCGCGCCTGCTACCGGATCGTGGGGGACCTCGAGGAGGCGGGACTGGTCCGCCGCCACCGGGTGGGGCGCAACAACCACTACGAGATCGATCTGGCGGCGAGCATGCGCCACCCGGCGTGGCGGGGCGTGCGGGCTGTGGAGCTGCTGACGAGCACCTAGCAGCCCCTGCCAGCCGCGGCGGGATCAGCCGGTGCCGACCCGGTAGAAACCCTCTGCCGATGAGCCGTCGCCGAGACCGGCCCCCTCGGCCGCACTGCGGAGCCAGGCTCGCACCCGCTGCTCCAACGGCTCCCATTCCTGGTACTGCGACCGGTGGCAGCGCAGGGCCTCCAGCTTGCGGTCCGCGGTGGCGGTCACGTCCGTCCACACGTTGACCCGCTCGGGGCTGCCCATCACCCAGAGCTCGCGCACGGTGTGCGGCTCCAGCCCCTCGTGCTCGAGCAGCTCCAGGTGGGCGAACGGATTCCGGGAATCGGGGTAGACCGCGCAGATCGCGGCCTCGGCAGCGGCCAGGTGGTCGGGGTGGGAGGCGAAGAGGCGGCTCCAGTTGCGCTCCGGGGACTGGGTCACGACGCGGTCGGGTCGCTTCTGCCGGATGATGCGGCTGATGTCGCGCCGCAGCTCATGGGTGACGGTCAGCTCCCCGTCCGGATAGCCGAGGAAGGTGAGGTCGGTGACGCCCACCACCCTGGCGGCGGCGGTCTGCTCGGCCCTGCGGATCTCGCCCATGCGCTGGCGGCCGATCGAGCGATCCGAGCCGCCCGCCTGGCCGTCGGTCACGATGCAGTAGCTCACAGCGATGCCGGCATCGGTCCAGCGGGCCGTGGTGGCCGCGCAGCCGAAATCGCAATCGTCGGGGTGGGCCACGACGATCAGGACTCTCTCGATGCCCTCGGTGTCCGAGAGGTTCTCCGGCATGCCGGGGATGGTACGAGGAGAGCCGCGGCGGCCGCGCCGGGCCCTCGCCCCGGGGATCCGGCGGGTCATGCGGGCCCGGGTGCCTCGGTCTGACCGGCTGCGACGGCCGGAAACGTCTGGGGAACGGTCCTCTGAATTCCCTCAGATGAGGGCTCCCCGCCCGGACCAGAGCCTGTAGCTTGTGAGGCGAGCGCAGGGAACGCTCCAGACCAGTCATGACCATGCTTGATCTCTCGCAAGTGGCCGGCCTTCGGCTGGTCGATCCCGGTCGGGTCCATGCGCCCGCCGGAACTCCGCGGGCCACGCCGGCGCCGGAGCGGGTGCCCGCGCAGGCACCGGCGGAGGCCGTCGCCGTCCGGTCTGTCCCGGATGACGCCGGCGGGGCCGCTCCGCCTGCGGCGTCCGAGGCCGCCGATCGAAGCCTCGCCAACCCACCACAGTCGGTGCCTCCCGCCCGGGAGGCATCCGCCCCCATCACCGACTTCGAATCGAGCCCAGCATCCGGCGTGGCGGTGTCACCGGTGCCGGCATCACTCCTGACCGGGCCCATGATCCAGATCGATCCCGCCGCCCTGCCCGGGGCGGAGGGGGCGCCGCCCGTGCCGGCGGTGCTCATCGTCGACGACAACGTCCGGCTGGCGAGCACCGTGGCCGCCTACATGGAGATGCAGGGGTTCCGAGCCCATCCCGCCAACAGCGCGGAGGAGGCGCTCCGGGCGGCCCAGCAGGTCCACTTCGACCTCGTGCTGCTCGACATCAACATGCCGGGCATGGACGGTCTCGAGGTCTGCCACCGTCTGCTCGCCACCTCCCCGGGGATGCGGGTGCTGATGGTGACCGGTCGCGACTCGCAGGAGGACCCGCTTCGGGCCGCCGCCGTGGGTGCCCGCGGTCTCCTCACCAAGCCGATCTCGCTCGCGTCGCTGCGGGACGAGATGCTCCGAGCCCTGGCCAGCTGAGCCTCCCCGGCACCACCGGGGGCGTGGACTAGAGTCCGCGGGTGCGCGAGGTGGAGCATCGCTCCCTGGGCGGTGGCGGGACGGGTCTGTTCTGGCGGCTATGGTCGTCGGACGAAGGGACCTCCGCAGGCCGGGCGGTGATCTGCCACGGTTACGCCGAGCACGGCGGACGGTACCGTCACGTCGCCGAGCGCCTGACCGGGGCGGGCCTTGCGGTGGTCGTGCCCGACCATCGGGGCCACGGGCGCTCCGACGGGCGTCAGGTGAGCGTCGGCCGGTTCGACGAGTACGTCGAGGACCTCCATCAGGTCCTCCTCGACGCCTCTGCCGAGCTGGGCGTCAGTCCCACCATCCTCCTCGGCCACAGCATGGGGGGACTGATCGCGGCCGTCTACGCCATCCGCCACCCCGAGGAGCTGCGCTGCCTGGTGCTCTCCGCCCCCGCCGTGGTGGCGACCGGGATCTCGCCACTGACCATCGCGCTGGGCCGGCTGCTGGGCCGGGTCGTCCCCGAGATGGGAGTCATCAAGCTTCCCCTGGGAAAGATCTCGCGCGATCCCGGGGTGGTCGCCGCCTACATGGCCGATCCCCTGGTCCACCCGCGGCGCCTGCGTGCGCGCCTGGGCGCCGAGATGCTCCGCGCCATCGACGAAGTGGCGGCCGGGCTCCCCCGGCTGACGCTGCCGGTGCTCGTCATCCAGGGGAGCGAGGATGCCCTGGTCGACCCCTCCGCCGCCACCTACGTGCACGATCGGGTGGGGAGCAGCGACCGGACGATCCGCAGCTACCCAGGCCTCTACCACGAGATCTTCAACGAGCCGGAGCGCGAGCAGGTGCTCGACGACCTCGTCGGGTGGGTGCTGGCGAGGATCTCCCAACCCCGCTGACGGCTCAGCCGGCGGTTCGCCGCCGCCGCGAACGGCCCCCCTGGCGTTGCCGCCAGCGGCGCCGGCCCTGGCGACCCCGATCGGATTCGAACCGACGATCTCCACCTTGACAGGGTGGCGTGTTAGGCCAGGCTACACCACGGGGCCGCAGAATCCCGGAGTGTACCAGCGGGAACGTGGCGGGGCGGCGGGAACCGCAGGCTCCCGCCCCGAGCGGAGGCCCCTGCTGCCGCGGGGAGCGCGCGGGGAGGCCCGCGTAGCGGAGCGGCGATCGGCGGCTATGCTGCTCCGGTGGTTCGCCTGTTCGACACCGCCAGCCGGTCGCTCCAGCCCCTCGATGCCGGAGACCGGGCGGTTCGCCTCTACGTCTGCGGGATCACCCCGTATGACGGCGGACACCTCGGCCACGCCTTCACGTACCACACCTTCGACGTCCTGACCCGCCGGCTGCTCAGCCTCGGCCACCCGGTGCGCAGCGTCCGCAACGTCACCGACGTCGACGACGACATGATGCGGGTGGCGGCGGCCCGGGGCATCGGCTGGCAGGAGCTCGCCGATCAGGTGGTCCGCGACTTCGATCGGGACATGCACACCATCGACATCCTGAGGGTGGATGCGGCACCTCGTGCCAGCCTCCACGTTCCAGCCATGGTTGACTGGATCTCGCGAATCGCCGAGGCCGGCCTGGCCTACGCGGTCGACGGCTGGGTCTACTTCGAGGTGGCGAAGCTGCCCGCGTACGGGCGTCTCTCCGGACTCGGCACGGGGGAGATGCTGCGGCTGTCGCGGGAGCGGGGCGCCGATCC
Organism: Candidatus Dormibacteria bacterium; assembly: GCA_050015875.1. Lineage (GTDB taxonomy): Bacteria > Chloroflexota > Dormibacteria > Aeolococcales > Aeolococcaceae > Changshengia. The sequence goes on from JBEKAP010000035.1 coordinate 13,192, forward strand.
CGACGACCCGCGCAAGCGCGCTCCGCTCGACTTCGTCCTCTGGCAGCCGTCGCGAAGTGGCGAGCCGAGCTGGGCGTCGCCCTGGGGCGCCGGACGTCCCGGCTGGCACATCGAGTGCTCGGTGCTCTCGACCGCTGAGCTGGGCACTCCCATCGACGTCCACGGAGGAGGTGACGACCTCATCTTCCCCCACCACGAATCCGAGATCGCCCAGGCGGCGGGGG
>JBEKAP010000036.1:0-13227 GCA_050015875.1 Candidatus Dormibacteria bacterium
GGGGCAGGGCTCGGTGGAGGTCGGCCTTGAACTCGTGCCGGCTGAGGACCGCGGCGTGCATGCTCGGGGCAAATACCTCCCACCGGCCCTTGCCCAGCCCCTTGGCGGTGTACATCGCCTCATCGGCGTTGCGCAGGATCTCGTCGGCGCCCAGCTCACCGGATTCGCCGGTGGCGATCCCGATACTGGCCCGCACCATGATCTCCGTGCCCATCACCTGGAAGGGGTCCCGCATCCGCTCGACGATGCGGGTGGCCACCGTCGTGGCCGCCCGGCTGTCGGCCGTACCCTGCACGAGCACGGCGAACTCGTCGCCTCCGAGTCGCGCCGCGACGTCGCCGGGACGCAGGCAGACGGCCAGGCGGCCCGCCACGGCCCGGAGCAGCTCGTCGCCGACCACGTGCCCCAGGCTGTCGTTGACGGTCTTGAAGTCGTCGAGGTCGATGAAGAGCACGCCGACCCGCTCCCGGCCGCTCGCGAGAGCATCGCGGACGTTGGTCTGGAAGAGGGCGCGGTTGGCCATCCCGGTGAGGGGATCGTGGAGCGCCTGGTGGCGGAGCTTGTGCTGCAGGTCGGTCAGCTGGCGGAGGGAGTGCTCCAGCCGGCCGTTCTCCAGTGTGCTGCCCGTGTGCGCGGCCAGCATCTCGAAGAGCCGGAGGTCCTCGCCGTCGAAGGTGCTCACCTCGCCCAGTCGGTTGCCGACCACCATCAGACCGATCGGCCTCTTCTCGCGGCGGAGCACCGCGACCATGCCGTTGCGGATGCCGAGCACGGCGAGGAAGCGGATTCCATCGCTGCCGCTCGTCCCCGGCTCGAGGATGGCCGGGGCGCTCGCGACCATCCCCGTGACGAGCCTCTGCTCCGCCTCGTCGAACTCCACCGGCCGCATCGGCTCCACGCCACCGGGGCCGACCCCGGCGCGGACCATGAGCTCGCTCTCGCGCGTGGGGAAGATGATGATCTCGGCCATCTCCGCCCGAAAGGACTCGCGTGAGCCCTTGAGGACGTCGAGGAGCGCCGTGTCGAGGTTCTCGGTGTGCTGCAGGTGGCGGCTGGACTCGTAGAGGAAGGTGATCTGCTGACGGTTCTCGCGCTCCGAGACGTAGGAGCGATAGGCGAGCGCGACTCCGGCCACCGGGACCACCAGCAGCCAGACGACCTGGGGGTGGAACCACATGAGATTGACGACGATCAGGGCCAGGCAGGTGTTGATCGTGGTGCCCAGCATGGCCAGGCCGAAGTTGGTGGCCAGGCCCCTGCGGTCGGCGTGCCCCTCGGAGAGGAAGAGGGCGGCCACGAAGGTGGCGGTCTGGAGTGCGCCCGCGACGAGGACGGCGGCCAGGGCGGCCAGGCTGGCGCCGTTGCCGGTGGGATCGCCGTGCGGAGCCATCCATGCGAAGAGCGCCACCGCCACCGCGGCGGCGAGCACGAAGTTGCTGAGATTGAAGGCGAGCTTCAGCCGCGATTGCCGCCGGTGCAGGGTCAGGGCCACGGCGGCACCGAGGAGGTAGGCGAGAACGACGGAGAGGGGGCGGTCGAAGAAGAGGCCCATCACCAGCGGGATCTCGCTGAGCGAGAAGGACTGCGCCTCGCGCCGGAACTGGACGTGCACGACGCAGATCTCGGCGACGCAGAAGATGCCGGCGAGCAGCCACCAGGGGATGGCGTAAGGGGCGGGGCGCTCCGGAAGGCGGGCCACAGCGGCTGCCGCCAGGACCGCCACGGCGGCGAGACCGGCGGTGAGCGGCGGCACCCGACCGACACGCGCGATGAGGGCGGCAGGACTGGCCCGTGCCATGACCGCCGATCGGGGCGTGCGGGTCGGCTGGCTCACCGCTCCGGGACCACCCCGCCCGCCCGGTGCCCGACCGGGGATCCGAGCGCTACCACTTGTAGGACGACCAGCCGTCCTGGGACCAGGAGGTCCCCGACCAGGAGACACCCGACCAGGACGTGCCTGACCACGACGTCCCTGACCACGATGTGCCCGACCATGAGGTGCCATTCCAGGAGCCCGACGAGGTCATGACCGTGGACCAGGCGACCCCGGCCCAGGAGTTCCCCGTCCAGGCGACGTAGTCCCAGTCCATGACGGTGGGGCTGTACACCCAGTAGCTGCCCGACCAGACCGCTCCGTTCCAGCTGCCGGCGTTCCAGCTGTCCGCGTACCCCTCCACGGTTGCCAGCGACGACGTGGTGACGGCATTGCCGAAGACGTCCCTCTCCCCGGAGAGCGCCACCCCGTCGAGGGTCACCTCGAGGCTGCCTCGGGCTCCCTGCAGGGTCCCGGTGCCGGTGGAGTCGGTGAAGCTCTGGGCCGTGGAGGGCAGGGCCGCCTGGACGGCGGAGGAGGCCGAGACCTGGCCGTGACCCGCCACCAGCGCGGAGGCTCCGACCACGGGGGTCGCTGTCGAGGTGAGCAGTGCCTTGATCTGGTCGGGTGTCGCGGAGGGGTGCTCCTGGATCAGCAGCGCAGCCAGCCCCGAGGTCACGGCGGTGGCCTCAGAGGTTCCGCTGCCGAGGAAGAAGCGGCTGCCCACCTCGGCGGTCGAGCCGTACTCGTCGTCGATGACGGATCCGGGGTCCCGGAGGCTGACGATCGACGTCCCGGGCGCCACCAGATCCGGACCTCGGCTGGAGCTGCCGGCGCTGGAGAAGGGGGCGACGGCGAGCGTCGACCCGCTCCCCTGGCTGGCGCCGACGGCGATGACGTAGGGGTCGATCGCCGGGTCGGCGACCCGGGTGGAGGCGGATCCCTGGTTTCCGACCGCGGCCACCACCACGATCCCGTTGTGCCAGGCCGCCTCGGCGGCGTAGGCGAGGGGATCGAGCAGGTAGGACTGGCTGCTGTCGGTGCCGAAGCTGAGATTGAGGACCCGGACGTCGAAGCCCTCGTCATTGCGGTGCATCACCACCCAATCGATGGCCGCGAGGACCTGGGAGACGTCCACGGCGCCATTGGCGCTGCCCACCTTGACGTTGACGATGTGCGAGTCGGGAGCGACGCCCAGGAAGTCGGTGGTGTCACCCGCGTACTTGCCGGAGGTGGCCCCGGGATCACGCCCGGCGATGATCCCGGCCATGAAGGTGCCGTGACCGTTGGCGTCCAGGTAGCGGAGCGACGAGGAGCCGTTGTCGAAGGAGAGGTCGGGGCCGTTGATGATCTGCCCCGATCCGTCCAGGCCCTCGACGGGGGTGACGCCGGTATCGATCAGGGCCACCCCGACGCCGGAGCCGGTGTAGCCGTCCTGCCACGCCTGGTCGACGCCCAGCGACTGCTCGACGCTGTAGAGCGATCCCGGGTTGGTGGTCGGCGAGTACGAGGAGGAGGTGAGCTGGACGGGTCCGTCCGGTGTCACCTCGACGATGCCGGGCCGGGCGCTGAGCCAGCCGAGGGCCGAGGCCGGAACGTCGGCGGCGCTGGCGGTGATCAGGGGGATCTGCTCGGTGATCCGACCCCCGGCCTCGGTGATGTCGCGATCCAGGATCGCCTGGCTCCCGGGCGCACCGCGGACGATGACGGGGACGGGCGCGGACGGCGATCCCGGGGCAAGAGGCGCGGCGACGACCGACACCGTGGCGGAGGCGACGGTCACTCCGGCGGTCAGCAGGCCGGCCAGCAGGGCGCGGCTCCGCTTCCTGTCATTCCAACTCAACAGCGAGAGCGGAAGCACTTCGCCCACACCTCCAGTTCCACCTGCACTGGCCCCCCCGAGGGACCCCCACCACGGCCAGGCTACGTCCCCAACGTCGCAATGGTGCCAATCATCCTGTGACAGAACGCCGATATCGGAGACGTTCCCGACGATCCCGTCACAAGTCACCGATACCGATCGCATACCCGAGGGACGTCAGCGGCGCGCCAGCGGACGGACTGATCGCTCCGCGGCGGTCGGTGAACCCCCCATCGGTATCCTCTCCGCGATGAGCGCCCCCACCCCCACCGCCCCGGTCGCCATCCACGCCCCCCGGCCGGTGAGGCGCAACCTCGGGCTGGCGGTGGTGATGACCGGGGTGCTCATCACCGCGGTCGACACCACCATCGTGATCCTGGCGCTGCCCGAGATCGAACGCGGGCTGGGCGTGGACCTCTCCTCGGTGATCTGGGTCGTGATCGGCTACCTGCTGGTGATCACCCTGCTCGCCACCCAGGTCGGCCGGCTCGGCGACATGTTCGGCCGGGTGCGCATGTACGAGGCCGGCTTCGTCGTCTTCATCATCGGATCCGCTCTCTGCGCCCTGGCCTGGGACGGTTCGTCGATGATCGGCTTCCGCGTGATTCAGGGCATCGGCGGCGCCCTGGTCACGGCCAACAGCGGGGCCGTCATCGCCGACCTCTTCCCCCCCCAGGAACGCGGCAAGGCCTATGGCTTCAATGGCATCGGCTGGAGCGCGGGGGCGGTCCTCGGCATCGTGCTCGGTGGCCTGATCGTCACCTACCTCTCCTGGCGGTGGATCTTCTGGATCAATGTTCCGATCGGGCTCGCCGCGGTGCTGCTGGCCGTGCGCGTCCTCCACGATCTCGGCGAGAGGCGGAGCCACCACATCGACTACGCGGGCATGATCACCCTTGGTCTGGGGCTCTTCGGAGTGCTCTGGGCGATGACGTCGCTCGCCTCGTCATCGTTCGACGCCTCGATCCTCGGCTACCTCGTGGGGGGCGTCGTCTTCATCGGCATCTTCACGGTCGTCGAGTGGCGGCAGGCGGAGCCGATGCTCAAGCTGTCGCTGCTCAAGATCCCGACCATGGCGCCGTCGCTGCTCGCCTCCTTCTTCCAGGGGCTCGCCAACTACGCCGTCCTCTTCCTCGTGATCATGTACCTGCAGGGGACGCGGGGTCTCTCGGCTCTGGACGCCTCACTCCTGCTCGTGCCCGGCTACCTGGTGGGCGGCGCCATCGGCCCCTTCGCCGGGCGCCTCGCCGACCGCGTCGGCCCGGTGATCCCGGCCACCTTCGGCCTCGCCGTCCAGGTGATCGCCCTCTTCGTCTACGCGCACCTGGCCCCCGACACCGGACTCTGGGTGGTCGTCGTGGGCAGCCTCGTCAATGGCCTGGGCGCCAGCTCCTTCTTCCCCGCCAACACCTCGGCGGTGATGAAGGCGTCGCCCCCTCAGCTCTTCGGTATCTCATCGGGGATGCTGCGCACCTTCGCCAACGTGGGCATGGTGTTCTCCTTCTCGATGGCGATCGTGCTCGCCTCGCAGAGCATCCCCCGCCAGCTCGCCTTCGCCATCTTCGTCGGCTCCACCTCGCTGCACGGGCAGCTGGCCACCGCGTTCGCGAGCGGGCTGCATTCGGCCTTCTACGGATCCATGGTCCTGATGGCGATCGCGGCGGTGCTCTCCGCCAGCCGAGGCAGCGCCAAGAGCCTGCGCACCCACTCCTATGGCGGTGCGTACCCGCCACGGGCGGGCGCTCGACCGGTCGGCGACGCACCGTCGGGTCGCACCGGAGACTAGGTCTCGGACTTACCTGCCGATCAGTTGGACAGGTGCTGGACGGCGACCGGTGCCGGCTTCGGGACCCTGACGGAGATCCGGCCGCCACCGGCTGCAGGCACCACCCCGCGCGCCACGTGCACCACCTCGGGGAGGTGGCGCACCCGCTTGAGCATCCGAGAGAGAGCCTCGGCGTCGATCGGGCGGGCAAAGAAGAAGCCTTGGCAGAGATTCACGTCGAGGTTGTGCAGCACGTCCGCCTGCTCCACCGTCTCCACTCCCTCGGCCACGGTGGCGATGGAGAGCGCCCGGCTGAGCTGGGCCACGGTGCGCATCAGCTCCTGGCTCTTCACCGACTCGGTGATGTTGTCGGTGAAGCTCTTGTCCAGCTTGAGGAAGTCGACGGGAAGGTCCTGGAGGTGGCCGAGCGAGGAGTAGCCGGTGCCGAAGTCGTCGATGGCGATCCGGACCCCGATCTCCTTGAGAGCGGCGAACTGCCGAAGGGCTCCGTTCACGTCGGTCATCACCTGCGACTCGACGATCTCCAGCACCAGGTGCCGCGGGTCGAGGCCGGACTCGTTGAGGGCGGTGACCACGTCGTTCTGGAGCTGGGTGCCGAAGAGCTGCCGCGCCGAGACGTTGACGCTCAGCAGGAAGTCCTTGAAGAGGCTGGGGTGATTGGTCCGCCACTTCTGGGTCTGCAGGCAGGCTTCGCGCAGCACCCACGCACCGAGCGGAACGATCAGGCCGGTCGCCTCGGCGAGCGGGATGAAGTCGAGCGGCGGCACCAGGCCGCGCTCGGGGTGCTGCCACCGCACCAGGGCCTCGACGCCCAGGATGCGCCGGTTCTTCGAGTCCACGATCGGCTGGTAGTGGAGGACGAATTGATCCTGCTCGAGCGCGACGCGCAGGTCTCTCTCGAAGGCGATGCGCTCGAGCTCGCTGGAGTGGAGCTCGGCTCGGTACATGACGTAGCGGCCCTTGCCCTCACGCTTCGCGTACATCAGAGCGACGTCCGCATTGCGCAGCAGCTCGCCGGGGCCGGCCTCGCCGTCCATCATCACCACCCCGATGCTCGCGCTCACCGTGCAGTTGTGCAGCTCGTTGGGGTATGGCCGCTGCACCGCCTCGACGATGCGTCGGGAGATGACCTCGACGTTGGTGCGATCGCCGACCCGGGGGAGCAGGACCGCGAACTCATCGCCGCTCAGCCGGGAGACGATATCGGTGGTGCGCAGGCATCCCTGGATGCGCACCGCGGTGCCACGCAGGACCTCGTCGCCGACGCTGTGTCCCACCGAGTCGTTGACGGACTTGAGGTTGTCGAGATCGACGAGGAGCAGGGCGAGGTCCGCGCCGGGGCGGACGTTGCGCTCCAGCTCGCGCTCGAAGGCACGACGGTTGGCCACTCCGGTGAGGGCGTCGACGCTCGCCATGTCCTCGATCTCGGCATGGCGCTGCGCCAGCTCGGTGCGGGCTCGATAGAGGTGGACGGTCACGACCAGCAGGGCGGCGGCCAGGATCGCGGTGCCGGCGATCACCAGGCTGCAGGTGACGGTTCCGGTCCAGGCCCCGCCGGAGACGATCGCCACCGTCCCGATGGCCACCGCCGCCAGGGCCGCGGCGAGCGCCATGGCGATGGAGAGCCGGAGCGCCGCCACGCCGACGGGTCGCGGGATGGGATTGACCAGATCGGTGGGCTTGGCCATCGAATAGAGCATATGCACTACTCGGGACCCGCCCGATGACGGGATCCCGTCCCCCTTGTGACAGATTGACCGCGCGCTCCGTCACGTGTGGATAGCGCCCGCCGAGATCGCACATCCGCGTCAAGAAGCCGTTCTATGGCTTGCGCGAGCCGGTCGGGTGGCCCGTGGTCAGCCTCAGCCGGAGCTCGCGGCCGCCCGGTCGGGGATGCCTCCGGGACCCCGGAGGACGGCGACCGCCGTCCCGAAGCCGAGGCAGATCAGCGCCAGGGGGACCAGCCGGATGCCCGTCCCGGCCGACTGCTGCCCGTTCAGGTCGACGAGAGCGAGGATCGAGAGGACGATCCAACCGCCGACGACGACCGCCGTGGCGGGGCCGGGCCACCCCCGGGTCCGCACCGCCAGCCGGCCGAGCAGCGCCACCAGGACCGGGGCCAGGAGGGTGAGGTCGTGTCCGAGCAGATGGGGGGAGGCGAGCAGGGAGAGGGCGGTGGCGGCGAAGAGAGCGGGCTCGAGCAGGGCGGGCCGGAGACGTGATCTCGCTCCCACCCAGAACGCGGTCGCCAGGGCGGCGGCGCCGCCCGCGATGGTGAGCAGGTCGGTCAGCCGTCCCGGTCCGAGGGAGGAGCCGAAGAGGCCGCTGAAGCCGAGCATCTCGCGCACCGGGCTGTTGGCGGGCTGGAGCAGGGCAGCGACGTAGCTCTCCACCCCGCCCACCCCCACGACGGCCAGGCTCGCGAGGAGCAGGGCGACGGCGCCGGACAGGGCGCCGGCAAGCGCCCGCCAGTCCCTCCGTCCGATCACGAAGGCCGCCAGGCCGAGGGCGAGGTGGGGCTTGGCGATCCCGATCCCGACGGTCACCAGCAGCCCCGCCAGGAACGAGCGGTCCCGCCGCCACGCCCAGTACGCGGCGGCGAGCCCCAGCACCGCGAACCCGTCCCACTGACCCTCCAGAAAGAGGAGTCCCGTCCCCGTCCCCGCCAGCGCGAGCAGGCAGGCGGCTAGCCGGAGCGGTCCGGCCCGAGCCGGCCAGGGCGCCGCGCCGGCGGCGAGCGCTACCGCCGCCGTGACCAGCAGGAGCTGGAGCCACGACCAGAGGGCCCAGGCCGCACCGCCGTCGAGCAGCGTGGTGGGGAGCGCCAGGAGCAGCGCCGCCGGCGGGTTCTCGAAGGGGATGTCCGAGTGATCGGCCGGGGCGCCCTCCTCCCGGAGCGTCCGCTCCTCGACCTGAAGGTCGTAGATCTGGCTCCCCCGTCCCTCGCGCCAGAGGGTCGCTGCGACGTAGGTGCCGGCGAAGTCGCTGGTCCGGTTGAGCGAGGTCTGGGGAGCGACCTGGGACCAGTCGGCCACGAAGGTGGCGAGCACCAGGCCGCCGAGACCGACCAGCAGCCAGCAGATCAGACGGGAAGGTCCGCTCACGGCAGATCAGATGTGGTCACGGCTGGCGGTCAGGATATGGGTGGAGCGCACCCGCCTCGGCGGGCGACATGCGCCGGTGACGGAGTCGTCACCCCGACGAACCGCGGGCAGGGTGCCGAGGAACCCGGCTTCCCAGGAAGCGGTGGGATCTAGCCGTCCACCCGGGCAAAGGCGAGGCAGGCGTTGTGCCCGCCGAAGCCGAAGCTGGTGCTGATCGCCAGGTCCACACGTGAGCTCCGGCCGACGTTGGGGACGTAGTCGAGGTCGCACTCGGGATCGGGCTCGTCCAGGTTGATCGTCGGCGGGACGAAGCTGTCGCGGATCGCGAGGATCGAGAAGACCGCCTCGACCCCACCGGCCGCGCCCAGCAGGTGACCGGTCATCGACTTGGTGGAGCTGATCGGGACGGTGGACGCCCGCGGCCCGAGGGCCGCCTTGACGGCACGGGTCTCGGCGGCGTCGTTGAGCTGGGTGGACGTCCCGTGGGCGTTCACATAGTCGACCCGGTCCGGTCCCACGCCGGCGCGGTGGAGGGCACGCTGCACGCAGCGGCAGGCGCCGGTGCCCGTCGGGTCCGGCTGGACCACGTCGATGGCGTCATCGGTGGCGCCGTAGCCGACCACCTCCGCGTAGATGCGGGCGCCGCGACGCCGAGCGTGCTCGAGCTCCTCCAGGATCAGGATGCCGGAGCCCTCGCCCATCACGAAACCATCCCGGTCCTTGTCGAAGGGCCGAGATGCCCGCTCGGGCTCGTCGTTGCGGGTGGACATCGCCTGCATGGCATTGAAGGTCGCGATCCCGATCCGGCAGATCGCCGCCTCGGTGCCGCCGGCGATCACCGCCACCGCATCGCCTCGCCGGATCCACTCGGACGCCTCGCCGATGGCGTTGCCCGAGGATGCACAGGCAGACACGGCGGCGAAGTTGGGCCCGCGGGCGCCGAACTCGATGGCCACCCGGCCCGCGGTCATGTCCGGGATCATCGCCGGGATGGTGAACGGCGAGACCCGCCGCGGCCCCATCTCGTTGAGCCGGACCACCGCGTTCTCCAGCCACTCGAGGCCGCCGATCCCGGACGCCACCAGCACCCCGACGTCGTCGCCGATCGAGCTCACGTCGAGGCCGGAGTCGGTGACCGCCTCCCGCGCCGCCGCCAGTCCGAGGGCGACGCAGCGGGAGGTCCGGCGCGCCTCCTTGAGCCCGAGGTGGTCGGCGGGGTCGAAACCCTTCACCTCACCGGCGATCCGGGTGGGAAGGTCCGACGCCTCGCAGAGCGAGATCGGGACGATGCCCGAGCGGCCGGCACGGCAGGCGGCCCAGCTGGAGTCCACGTCGAGACCGAGGGGGGTGACGGCTCCGATGCCGGTGACGGCGACCCGCACCCGGCCGCCCTGCTCAGCGCTCACTCGGTGACACCCTCCTGCAGGTGGAGTTGCGCCGGAGCTCCCCCCTGACTGTGGAAACCGCCGTCGACGTGCAGCATCTCGCCGGTTACGGCCCGGGAGAGGTCACTGAGCAGGAAGACGGCGGCATCGGCCACCGGGGTGGCGTCGGCGCTGTCCCACCTGAGCGGGGCCACGTGACCCCACGCGTCCTTGAGTCCCTGGAAGGACGAGACCGCCCTGGCGGCGATGGTCTCCAGGGGGCCCGCGGCCAGGGAGTTGACCCGGATGCCCCGGCCGCCGAGATCGCGCGCGAGGTAGCGGACGATGGACTCGAGGGCCGCCTTGGTCGGCCCCATCCAGTCGTACAGCGGCCAGGCGACCGTGGCGTCGAAGGTCAGGGTGACCAGGGAGCCGCCCCGGTCGGGCATGAGAGGGGCGAGCTCGGCGGCCATGGTCTTGAGGCTGAATGCGGAGACCTGCATCGCGGTCGCGACCGACTCCCAGGGCGTGGTCATGAACTTGCCGCCGAGGGCATCCTCGGGCGCGTAGCCGATGGCGTGGACGGCCCCGTCCAGCCCGCCCCAGGTCTCGCGGAGAGCCGCGGCGACGGCGGCCACCTGGTCGGGGCGGGACGCGTCCATCTCCAGCACCGGTCCCTCGAGGCCGAGGCGGCGGGCGCTGCGCTCGGTGAGGCTCTTGGCCCGTCCGAACGACGTGAGGATCACCTCGGCGCCACGGTCGAGGCAGGCGTCGGCGATCGAGTAGGCGATGCTCTTGGGGGTGAGCACGCCGGTCACCAGGATGCGCCGGCCTGCTAGGAGGCCGCCAGGCGCAGCGGCGCTGCGGGAAGTGGCGATCGCGGGGCGGTCAGCGGTCACGGAGGCAGATCTCCCTCATGGCACGTGAAGGTGAATTCGGAGGAGGCGGCTCAGGTTACGGACTCTCACCTTCCCTCCACCCGGCGGACCAGCTGCAGCATGCGCCGATGCCACTCCGGGCCGCCGGCGAGGATGTCGCCGCTCACGAAGACCGCGCTCCCGTCGCCGGCCCAGTCGGTGACGACACCCCCCGCCTCCCGCACCAGCAGGGCACCGGCGGCGATGTCCCAGAGCCCGAGCCCGAGCTCGAAGAAGCCACTCCACACCCCCGCGGCGCAGTGCGCCAGGTCGAGGGAGGCGGCCCCCACCCGGCGCAGGTCCTCGAACTCGCCGAGGGCGGCATTCATCACCGCGAGGTAGCGCCCATGCCACTCGGGATGGCGAAAGGGGAATCCGGTGGCGGTGACCCCGCCGGCCGGGCTGCCGGTCAGGTCGAGGCGCCGCCCGGCACGGTCAAAGGCGCCGGCACCCCGCATCGCGACCCAGCGGCCGCCCAGCTCCGGGGCGCTGACCACGCCGACCGTCGGCTGGCCCGCCTCGACGAGGGCGATGCTCACCCCGACCATGGGGAAGCCGAGCACGAAGTTGGTGGTCCCGTCGAGGGGGTCCACGACCCAGAAGCGCTCGGCCCGGGAGCCTCCGGCCTCCTCGGCGAGGATCGGTATCTCCGGGGTGGCGGTGCGCAGGATGGCCGTGGCAGCCGCCTCGGCGTCGCGGTCGACGCTCGTGACCCAGTCGCCCCGGCCCTTGGATTCCGGGACAGCGCGGAGGCCGGCGGCACGAGCGGCGGTGATCACGCGCCCCCCGGCCTCGGCGGCGGCGGTGGCGAGGTGGAGGAGGTCGGTGGGGTGCCGGACCGGAGAGGGGGTGGCGGCGGTCATCCAGCGCATGATCGCCGATGGACGCGGCGCGTCGTCGCGATGGCCAGTCGGAAGGCTCGGATTGGGACGCAGCGGCCAGAATCCCGCGGCCGGCTGGCCCGCGGGACGCGGGATCACTACCCTTGAAGGAGATGGAGGAGCTGCGGGGCCGCGCCCCGATCCTGGTCGGCACCTGCAACTGGGTCGACCACGAGGACTTCTACCCGGACGAGCTCCGGGGCCGGCGGCAGCGGGAGCGTCTCCCCTTCTATGCCCGGTACTTCCCCCTGGTCGAGATCGATTCCAGCTTCTACGGGATCCCGACCCCCGACCGCGTGGCCGATTGGGTGGCCCGCACCCCGGATGAGTTCCTCTTCAACATCAAGGCGTACCGGAGCCTGACCGGCCACGAGCGGGAGCAGGGTCGGCCCCGGCTCGCGACGCCCGAGGAGGAGCGCGCCTTCCTGGCCGCGCTGGCGCCGCTCCGGGAGTCGGGGAAGCTGGGCGCCGTCCACTACCAGTACCCACCCTGGGTGGTGAGCGGCCCGTCGGGGCGTGACGCCCTGCTGCGGGCTCGCGACCGCCACCCCGACGACATCATCGCCGTCGAGTTCCGTCATCGCTCCTGGTTCGAGGCGGAACGGCTCGCGGAGACGGAGGACCTCCTGAGGGAGCTCGACTGCACCCTGGTGGGGGTCGACGCCCCCCAGGTCGGCAGCGGGACCGCGCCCCCCCATCTGGCGGTCACCTCCGACCGGCTGGTCCTGGTGCGCTTCCACGGGCGCAACCACCAGACCTGGTACCGCAGGGCGGCGACGACCGGCGAGCGCTTCGACTACCTCTATCCACCCGCCGAGCTGAGGCAATGGGTGCCCGCCATCGAGGCCGCCGCCGCCCGCGGCGTTCCGGTGCACGTCCTGATGAACAACAACCGGAGCAACTACGCCGTGGTCAACGGCTTCGACATGGCGCACCTTCTCGGCGTCCGGACGCCGCGCCCTCCGGAGCCCATCCTGCGGCGGATGAGGCAGCGCGACGGGGAGCTGCCCGGGTGGGTGGCGGACACCGCGGAGCCGCCGGCTCCACCCCCGCCGGACGTCACGGGGCAGCGAGCCTCCGGCCCGGTTGTGGCACAATCAGAGCAGCTTCATCTCGACGTCTGATTCCGCGGCCGCGGCCGGGGCAAGCAGCCACTTCCGTTGCTGCCCGGGCTTCTCTCCACCGCGAGAATGCGCGAGAATAACCTGTGCGGGATCTCCGGTACCCAGCAGGCTGCGCTGCTCGGTGTCGCTCCCCTGGTTCCCAAGAGCACCGAGGTCTCGCTGCCCGGGTTGCGGGTCTCCCGATCGACCGTGGAGGTAATTGTGATGGCCATGGCGTCCCCCAACCGCAACGAAAGAACCCAGCGCCGGCCGGCCCCCACCGGGCTGGTGGTGCGGAATGACGCCGCGACCTACGAGGTCGAGGTCGCCAAGGCGCTCAACCAGTGGGCGGTGACGGTGACCAGCGTGGCCGAGGGTCGGATGATCTGCCAGGACTT
>JBEKAP010000037.1:0-13120 GCA_050015875.1 Candidatus Dormibacteria bacterium
CCGAGGGTCGGATGATCTGCCAGGACTTCTTCAGCCGCCGCTGGGAGGCCGTGGCTCGGGCCGAGGACTTCATCAGGCTGTTGAACCGCTCGGAGCCCCCTCCCGGCTGGTAGCGTCAGCGCTCAGGCGGACGGCTCCGGCTCCGGCTCGGCGGGGAACTGGACCGCCAGGTCCTGGGAGGCGCCGTCCCGCCAGAGGGTGATGGCCATCGAGTCGCCCGGGTGCCTTGCGGACACGGCTGTCCTAAACTGGGATTCGCCACCCGTCAGGGTGTAGGCGCCGATGGCGATGATCACGTCCCCGGGAGACACCCCCGCGACCGCGGCCGGGGTCCCCTCCCGCACCGGGCCGACCTCGACTCCGTACGCCGCCGGGAGACCGTGGGCCGCGGCGATCGCGGGGGTCACCGTGCGCACCCCGGCACCGAAGCTGACGACCGGCCCCGCCTCGCCCTCCGGACGGGGCAGGAAGCGGGCGAGCTGGATCGGATCGAAGCCGACGATCATGCGCTCGCCGATCTGGAAGGCCGGGACGGTGACCCTGCCCAGCCGGCCCAGCAAGATGGCGCTTGCCGACGGGTCGGTGAGGATGTCCCGCACCCGGTGCTCGACGCCGCGCTGGGAGAGGTACTGGAGCGCCGCCGCGGAGGCGGGATCCCCGGTGCGGACGTAGACGGTGACCTGCTCGCTCATCTCGCGTTTGGAAGGCTAGCAGGGAGGCGGATTCTTGCTGGGGCCGGGGCCCTCACCCGTCGGCCGGAGGTGGTGGTGGGCTCGGCGGACCGCCGCCCGCACCGTCCCCGCCGGCCTGGCCGGAGGGCCCGGACGTGGTGCCACCACCGTCGGTGCCCGGTGCACCCGCCGGACGCGGGCCATGCCGGCGGCGGCGGCGGCGGCGGGGACGCACGCTGTGAGGTGCGTCCCCGGTCGTAGCCCCCTCGGCCCCCCCGGTCTGGGATGGCTGACCGTCCGCCCCGGCAGCCGCCCCGGGGCCGGCCTGAGGTGCTCCGGCGCGTCGCCGGCGGCGGCGGCGGCGACGGGCGGTCTGCCCGGTCTCCTGCTCGGCACCTGCGGTTCCCGCGGCAGGAGCGAGCGGCTGGCCGTCCGGCCCGAGCCGCGGCGGGGCCTGCCCGACCGCCCCTCCGCGGCGGCGGCGGCGGCGCTGCGAACCCATGCCCTCGCCGAGACCGGGATCCCCGTCGCCGCCGGCGTGGTCGGGCCGCCGGCGCGGCGAGATCACGTCGGCGGCCGACACGTACCCGCCCGCCTCGCGAGCGGCCTCGACCAGGACCCCATACATCGACTCCTCGCCGGAGCGCAGCGTGTTGGCGTCGCCGATGCAGGCGACCAGCCGCTTGGCGCGGGAGACGGCGACGTTCAGCCGGTTGGGCACCCGCAGGAAGCCGATCCGGCCCCGCTCGTTGGAGCGGACCAAGGAGATGACGACCAGGTCCTCCTCGCGGCCCTCGAAGGAGTCGACGGTGTCGATCTTCACCGACCGCTTGAACTTGCGGCGCCCCAACGCCTGGCGCAGCCGCTCCACCTGCTCGGCGTACATGGCGATGACCGCCATGCTCAGATCGGCGGGACAGCGCTCGTCGAGCAGCCGGACCACGTGGGCGGCCACCCTCACCTCGGTCTCGTTGCGCAGCGCGCCGCCGGGGCCGCGGCGCTCCCGGCTTCCCCGCATGCCGTCGGTGTCCACGAAGTGGAGCGCCACCGGCAGCGGCCGGCGGGTCACGAAGTCGTAGGCCTGGACCTCCGGGGCGTCCTCCAGCTGGCCCTCGTAGGACGCGCGCGAGATGTAGGCCGAGATCTGCGGGTGCATCCGGTGCTGGATGGTCAGCAGGCAGCGGGCCTCGGCCGGGAGGCCGCCATCCCAGGCCATCTCGAAGAGGGAGGTGTTGACCAGCTCCTCGAGAAAGGGGTCGGTCTCGACGATGCCGTAGAGGGAGTCGTCCTCCACCGGGGGCAGCTGCTTGTGGTCGCCGACCAGGGCCAGCGCCGAACCGAGGCGGAGCGCCGGGAGGGACTCGTCGGCCCGCGCCTTGTTGGCCTCATCCAGGATGACCACGTCGAAGTTCATGTCGGTGATCGCCGAGGTGGCCGCCGTCGCGCAGGTGGCGAAGTAGCAGTTGGCCTCCATCAGCCGCGGGTCGTCCTCGTCGTCGCAGCGGAACCGCTCCACCGCGGGGTGGACGCGCTCGGCCCGGGCGACCCGGACGGCGCGCATCCCGGGGGTGCCGGCCAGCCGCTCCAGCGCGTTGTCGACGGCCAGGTTGGAGTGGGAGGTGACCAGGATGCGCTCGTCCGGGTCGGCTGCGAGGCGCCGCTTGACGGCCTCGACGATGACGGTGGTCTTGCCCGTCCCGGGCGGCCCCTGGATGAAGACGGCCTGCCCGGCCTGGAGACCGGAGAGCAGGGCGACGGCTCGGTCCTGCGGAGGGTTGGCCTGCATCCCCTCGGTCAGCCATCCCCCCTCGGTCTCCGCACTCGACACGTACGCGGGGGAGCGGACGGTGTCGGCGGCGACCAGGAGCTGGGCGAGCAGGCCCACCCCGAAGTCGCGGGTCGCGATGGCAGCCAGCACCGAGCGCTTGGCCTGGTACAGAGAACGGTTGAAGGAGGGGGTGATGTACCCCTCGGTCCCGGCATGCTCGAAGGTGCGGGTGGAGACCTCGACGGTGTGCCGGCGGTGGTCGATCCGCGATACCCGCCCCACGAAGTTGGGCTCGTCCTCGGGCTCGACGAGGACCGCGGCGTCCGGGGCGAGGGTGATCGTCTCCCCCTCGGGGACGGAGAACTCGACCTTGGCGATCTCCGGTTGCCGGCGGTCCATCTCGCCGAACTCGCGGCCGCACGACGGGCACTGGGTGTGCTCCCCGGGCCGCCAGAGCGCCCGACAGGTCTTGCATCGCCAGAATTCGCGGGCCGCGACGTAGCGGGTGCGCTGGGTCTGAGCGCGGCCCTTCTCCGCGCCCTCGAGCCGCTCGACCAGCTTGAGGGTGGCGTAGAGGCGCTCGCTCTTGGCGGCCTTGGCGGCGGCACGGCGCCAATCCAGTATCCGGAAGGTATCGCTGGCCACTCCGTTCGCCGCGGTCACCACCGGGTGGCGAGCGGTCACGGTGAGGATCTTGGCCCCCTCGGGATGATCGCTCACCGGCTTGAGGGAGATCACCCGCAGCGCCAGATGGGCCGGGTCCCCGCCCGGATCGGGCTGGGGGACGCACTGGAGGGTCAGGTCGGGGAGGGCGAGCCGGACCTGGGGCGGTTCCTCGTCGGTGAAGGAGACGGTGAGATGGCCGAGCTCCGACATCCGTTCGGCGAAGAGGGCGCGTGGATCAGCACCGGCGGCCCCGCCGTTTGCGAGTGTGGTGAGCACGACCATGGCATCGCTCTCATCGGGCACGATGAGATGAAGCCGGTCGAGCGCGAGGTCCGGTGCGATCAGCGGACTGTCAACCTCGATGCGCCGCAGGCAATGGCTGTGCGGCGTCAGCAGACGTATGTCGGGAAACTTCAGAGGCACGCGCTCGCGGCTACGACGCGGCGTCTGGCCGGGTGTCCGGCCGGGGCAGCGGCTCTCGAAAGCTCCCGCCACTCGCGACTATACCCGAACCGGTGCCGGTTGCAACAGCCAGAGGCGATCGCGTCACCGGCGTGGCGACCCCGCGCTCCGGTGGGAAGGACCGGCGGGTGCCCGGTTGCGACAAACTGTGGCGCCATGACCGCTCCGGGCCCGCCCCCGCCTGCCGGGTCCGAGCCGCCCGGCCCTCCCGCCTCGGCGCCGGACGCTGCTGTTCCGGTCGACGGCGGCACCGCGGCGCGAAGGAACCCGCTCCCCCCGGGCGCCCTGATCATCGGCATGGCCCTGGTCCTCCAGGGGATCACCACCTACGCCTTCGTGGTCATCGCCAACCACGCGCTGGCTCCCAAGACCTACTCGGCCTTCAGCGCCCTCTGGGCCCTCACCTTCGTCGCCGCCCCCGGCCTCTTCCTCCCCCTGGAGCAGGAGGTCGGCAGGGCCGCCTCGGCGCGCCGGGTGGCCGGCCTCGGAGCCGGCCCGGTGGTGCGGAGGGCGCTTCTCCTCGGGATCGGCATCGCGATCGCCGTGATGGTGCTGGCCACCGCCGGAGAGGGCCCGCTGGTGGGCACCTTCTTCAACGGCCAGGGCCTGATGCTGCTCGGCTTCCTGGTCGCCATGGCCGTCTACGCGGTCTACTACCTCTCCCGGGGGACACTAGCCGGAGCGGGCCGTTTCGGCGGCTACGCCACCATCCTCATGGTCGAGGGGGCGGTCCGGATCGCAGCCGCGCTGGTGCTGCTGAAGGCGGGGGTCACCAATGGCGGTGCCTTTGGGCTGGCCATCAGCCTGCCCTGCGTGATCGGCCTCGCGGTGGCGCTGCCCCGCCAGCGGGGGATCGCCGCGGCCGGGCCGCCGGCGCGCTGGAGCGAGATCTCCTCGGCGCTCGGGTGGCTGCTCACCGGGTCCCTCATCGCCCAGGCGCTGATGAACGTCGCGCCGCTCGCGGTCAAGGCCCTCTTCTCGAATGGCGACCCCACCGCCGCCGGGCGTGTTCTCAATGGGGTGATCGTCGCCCGCATCCCCCTCTTCTTCTTCCAGGCGATCCAGGCATCGCTGATGCCGAAGCTCTCCGCCGACGCGGCCGCGGGCCGGTTCGACGACTTCCGGCTGCTGCTTCGTCGCATCCTGCTGCTGGCTGCCGCGGTGATCGTCGTCTCGGTCGCCGGCATGGCCCTGCTCGGGCCACCGGTCCTCCAGATCGTCTTCCACAGCAGCCGGCCGCTGGCCCGGGGCGACCTCGCCCTCCTGGCGCTGGGCAGCGAGGGAATGATGGTCGCCTTCGCCCTCGCCTACGCCTGCATCGCGCTGCGCGGATACCGGGGCGCCACCGCAGGCTGGGTCTCGGGGAGCGTCGCGCTGGTGCTCGCCATCGTGGTCCTGCCGGGAACGCTCCTCCGGGTCGAGATCGCCTTCTGCGTCGGCGTCGCCGTCGCCTGCGCGGTGATGGCGGTGGGGCTCGCCCTTCGGCTCCGCCGCGCCGAGAGCGCCTCCGCCGGCGCCGGGATGGGCTGAGATCGGAACTCCCGGGGCTCGCCGCCCGTTACCCCTGGCATGCGGTCCTCTGCGGAACCGTCCAGTATTGGGGGCGGGATGATGGCTCGGTCGGGCCGGGCTTCCATTCACCTGCGCCCCCTCCGTCTCGTGTCACTGGCCGTCGGGGCTCTGACCGCGGTTGCACTCGGTGGCGCCATCGCGCCGGCCGCGGCTGCGGAGGCGGCCTCACCGGCGTCGATCACGGTGTATCCGGTCACCCCGCCGGGGAGCAACGCGAACGACCAGGCGGTCATCGAGTGTCTGACCCCTGGTCCGGGCGGGGATCTCTGGTTCACCTGGAACATCGACGGTGACACCTACGGCCTGGGCCGTATCACGACCTCGGGCGTGGTGAGCACGTATCCCGGACCCTCGGGCTTCGCCCTCCACGACATCGCGTACGGCGGCGGCGATCTCTGGGTCACCGAGACTAGCGGCGGCGGGGCATACATCGGGGAGTGGTCGCCCGTCGGCACCCAGTTGCAGTACATGTCGCTGCCCGGAGCCAGCGCGCTCGGCATCGCCTGGGGACCCGACGGCGCCCTCTGGTTCACTGGTGTCAGCCCAACCTCTGGGCGCCTCCCGGGGGCACCCCCCGGGGGCTTCATCGGAAGGATGACCCCCGAGCAGGTGGTGACGAATGGCGGGTGGATCCAGTGGGCGCTGCCGCCCAATGCCTCGGGCGGCGATCCAACCAACAACGACGCCGACGACATCATCGAGGGTCCCGACGGTGCGCTCTGGTTCGACCTGCCAACCCAGGGAGAGGTCGGTCGCATCACGACCTCCGGCACCATCACCGAGTACCCGATCCCCGGCGCAGAGCCCGCAGCCATCGACCCGTCGGATCAGAGCCTCACCGTTGGACCCGACGGAGCGGTGTGGGTGGGCGCCACATGGACCGGCGGATTGGCCCGGGCTGCCGGCGGGACCGTCACGTCGTACCCGATCGACTCGACCGTGCGGAGCCTCACGACGGGCGCCGACGGCAACCTCTGGCTCATCACGGACAGCGACGTGGAGACCCTGTCGACAGCGGGCACCGTCACGGGCGTCTACCCGCTCCCCGCGGACGTCCAGATGGGCATGGGGGGAACCGGCATCACCAGCGGGCCCGACGGGGCACTGTGGTTCAGCGCCGATGGGGAGATCGGCCGGCTCGGCTCCGCCGTCACGCCGCCCGCCTCCCCCACTCCGACCCCTCTGCCCGCCCCGTCAGCCACCCCGGGTTCGGGACTGGTCTCCAGTACCGCACCGACACCTGCACCCCCGTCCTCTCTCACCTCGACTCCTGTCGGTTCCCCATCGGCCTCACCGCAACCCGCGGCTGTGCGCCCGACCGCCACGCCGTCGAGGCCAGGGGCGGGAGGCTTCGCGTGGCCCGCAGTCGTGGTCGTCGCACTGGTCGTCCTGCTGGGCGCGGCCGCCGGTGGGATACTCCTCCGCAGGCGGTTGACCCAGCGATGACACGGTCTTGCCCCGAGAAGCGCTGACATGACGTCCATCACGGGTCGGACAACCACGGACATCGGACTGAGACGGTCGTCCCATCCGCGACATGGCACGGTTCGACGCGTTATCTGCCTCGGCCTCGCACTCGCCGATGCAACGGCTGCGTGGGCGGCCGTGGCGACCAGGGTGGCGGCCGACGGCTCACCGGCGGTCACCGAGTTCCCGGTCTCACCGCCCGGCGCCAATGCCGGGAACTCCGCGGGGGAGACCAGCATCGTCACCGGACCAGACGGGGCCCTCTGGTTCAGCTGGACGGCGTCGAACAACACCTCCGGGCTGGGGCAGATCACCACCGCGGGCGCGGTGAGCACGTACCCGGCGCCGTCCGGCTACACCATCACCGACCTCACGTCGGGGGCGGGCTACCTGTGGGTGACTGAATGGGTGCGTGATGGGCAGTCCGTGGGACCGTACTACATCGGGCAGTGGAGCACTCAGGGGGAGCAGCTGCAGACCTTTCCGCTTCCAGCAGCCGATGTGGTGGTGGACGACCTCGCGTGGGGACCGGATGGAGCCCTCTGGTTCACGGCCGGCTCCGGGGATACCCCGGGCGGCCCGACCGGGGGAGTGATCGGCCGGATGACCACCGCGGGCTGGATCACCAATCAGTACTCCCTGCCCCTCGACGGCAACAAGTCGAACGGCGCCTACAACATCATTGACGGCCCCGACGGAGCCCTCTGGTTTGACATCCCCGCCGAGCCGAGTGTCGGGCGCATCACGACCACGGGAGCGCTCACCGTGTATCCCATCTCTGGTGCCGCCGGGGAAGGCGTGAGTGCGGGGTTTCAGGGTCTCGCGGTGGGTCCGGATGGGAACGTGTGGGCCATCGTCTTGTCGCCATCATCGGTCGTGAGCATCTCCGATGGCGGCGCGATGACCTCGTATGCAGTGGCAGGCAGCGCAACCAGCATCGCCACAGGCACTCTGAACAACCTCTGGTGCCTTACTGAGGCAGGGGTGGCCAGCCTCTCGACCTCTGGGGACGTCTCCGCCGTCTCCACGCTCACGGGCAGCACCAACCGGCTAGGGCCCATGACCCTCGGACCCGACGGGAGCCTTTGGATCGCGGCGACGGGGGAGATCGTGCAGCTCGCCGTCTCGAACCCGCCTCCCGCCACTCCGCTGCCGGTGACTCCGGACAGCCGGACGCCCCCTCCCACCCCATCGCCTACCCCGTCCGCCACCGCCACCCCACTCCCACCGGCCACGAGCGCTCCCTCTCCGTCCGCCTACCCGCTCCCCACACCCGTTCCCCTCACCACCCCCGTCGGCTCCCCCACGCCCACCGCGACGCGCCCGACCGCCGCGCCGTCGAGGCCGGGGGAGGGAGGCTTCGCGTGGCCCGCAGTCGTGGTCGTCGTCCTGGTCGTCCTGCTGGGCGCCGGCGGTGGCTGGCTCTGGATCCGGCGGCGCCGCAGCCACATCTGAGTCGGGGTCGCGCTCCGGGATTGCGCGAGGCCTGCCGGCCGGCCGGTCAGTGGCGAGAAGCTGAGCTCGGGGCGCGATCCGCGGCGACGGCGCTGAGGTCGGACTCGACCATCATCGCGACCAGCTCGGGGAAGGCGACGGTGGGCTTCCATCCGAGGAGGCGCTGCGCCTTGCCGGCGTCGCCGACGAGCATGGCGACGTCCGCGGGCCGGAGGAATCTGTCGTCGACCACGACATGGTCCTGCCAGCGCAGCCCGACGTGGCCGAAGGCGAGCTCCAGCAGCTCGCGCACCGAGTGGGTCTCCCCGGTCGCGACCACGTAGTCGTCGGGCTCGTCCTGCTGCAGCATCAGGTGCATGGCCCGCACATAGTCACCGGCGAACCCCCAGTCGCGCTGGGAATCGATGTTGCCGAGGCGCAGCTCCGTCTCCAGCCCCAGCTTGATCCGGGCCACGCCATCGGTGATCTTGCGAGTGACGAACTCGAGGCCACGCCGTGGCGACTCGTGGTTGAAGAGGATGCCGCTCACCGCGAACATCCCGTAGCTCTCCCGGTAGTTGACGGTGATGTAGTGGCCGTAGACCTTGGCCACCCCGTACGGGGAGCGGGGGTGGAACGGGGTCAGCTCGGTCTGGGGGGTCTCCCGCACCTTGCCGAACATCTCGCTGCTCGAGGCCTGGTAGAACCGGATCGCGGGGTTCACCACCCGGATGGCGTCCAGCATCCGGGTGACGCCCAGGCCGGTGATCTCCCCGGTGTTGATCGCCTGCTTGAAGGAGAGGGCGACAAAACTGATCGCACCCAGGTTGTAGACCTCGTCGGGGTGGGTCGCCTCGAGGGCGGAGATCAGCGACGACTGGTCGTGGAGGTCGCCCTCCACCAGCTGCAACGCTGGGACGATCCGCCGGACGATGGCGGCACGGGGGTTGTTCTGCCCCCGGATCAGCCCATGGACCTCGTAGCCGAGCGACACGAGATGCTCGGCGAGGTAACTCCCATCCTGTCCGGTGATTCCGGTGATCAGTGCGGATTTGCTCATGGCACCGATCGTCTCATCCCGGCGGGACGGGGCGGGCTGTCGGGGCTGGGCCCGGCGGGGCCGGCACCGGGGGGGTGCCCCCCTTCATCGAGCCTGTCGAGATCGGCCATCACCATCTCGCGGATGATGGCGGGGAAGTCGCGGGTGGGCGCCCAGCCAAGGCGGGCACGCGCCCGGGAGGCGTCGCCGCAGAGTCGGACCGGCTCGGCGGGCCGGAGGAGCGCGGGGTCGGCGACCACGTGCCGGTGCCAGTCGAGCCCAACCGAGGTGAAGGCGATGTCGAGCAGCTCGCGGAGTGGATGGGTCTCGCCGGTCGCCACCACGTAGTCGTCGGCGGTCTCCTGCTGGAGCGCCAGGTGCATGGCGCGAACGTAGTCGGGGGCGTAGCCCCAGTCGCGCTCCACATCCAGGTTGCCGAGCCGCAGCTCACCGTCCAGACCGCGGGAGATCCGCGCCGCGGCGGTCGTGATCTTGCGGGTGACGAAGCCCGGGCCCCGGCGCGGCGACTCGTGGTTGTAGAGGATGGCGGTGGCGGCGAAGACCGCGTGGGTGCGCCGGTGGAGCTGGACCGTCTGGTGGGCGAACGCCTTGGCGACGCCGTAGGGGGAGATCGGGCAGAGCGGCGTGGTCTCGTCCTGGGGCGATTTCTCGGCCCCGCCGAAGATTTCCGCGCTCGACGCCTGGAGGAGCCGGATCGGCGCCCCGGTCCCGCGGATGGCCTGGAGCAGCCGGAGGACCCCGAGCCCGGTCACGTCGGCGACCGCCACCGGATCGTCGAAGGAGGCGGCGACCGAGGTGGCGGCGGCGAGGTTGTAGACCTCATCGGGCCGCGCGGCGTCGAGGGCGGCCTGGAGCGACCCGCTGTCGGTGAGGAGGCCCTCGTGGAGGTGGACCGCAGCCGGGACCGTCGTGGGGATGAGCTCGCCCGGCATGACCATCCCGTGGACCTCGTACCCCTCCGCCAGCAGCAGCTCGCAGAGGTACGAGCCGTCCTGACCGGTGACCCCGGTGACCAGGGCGCGACGGCTGAGCTCGGGCATGGCAGGACTGTAGCGGTCCACGGACACCAGACCGCGATCGCCGGGGAGGACCCGGCACGAGTGGGCGGACCGCGGCGCGGCCGCGCGGCGCGTAGGATCGACGGATGGCCGATCCACAACCGGGAGTCGACCTCTCGGGCATCCACCGCGAGCTGGACAAGCTCAAGACACAGCTGTGCCGCTGCCAGCACCAGGGGACGTGCCTCAGCTGCAAGGGATTCGAGGTGGTCCGCCAGCAGGCTCAGGCGGTGGCCGCCGCCGCCTCCCAGCCGGTGCTCATGCAGGTGGCCCAGGAAGCGGCGATGAGAGATCTGTTCTCCCAGCTCGGAGGGCTCCAGGACAAGCTGACCGGCGACCCCCAGCTGTCGGAGCTCCTCTCACGCTTTGCCGAGCGGGTGCAGGAGGACCTCGGGGGGCCGGAGGAGCTGGAGAATCTGCTCCGCAGCCTCGGGTTCGCCGGGCCCGGCGCGCCGGGGTCGCCCAGCCGTGGCACCACCGCCTTCGACGACCGCGCGCCGTCCGCCTCGGATGGCCCTGCTGCCCCCAGCGAGGGGCTCTGGCCGCTGGAGCGGCAGCTCCCCCGCGAGGACCCCCCCATACCACCGGACGACGGCCCCGAGCGTCCGAGCGGACCCGGACAGCCTGCCGGCGACCCGCCCCCGGATGACATTCCGGGCTGAATCCAGGACCGTCACGGTCCCGGCCCGTCGCGACCGCGGCGCCACGATGCGCCTCCTCGGGCGGGACCGCGTCCACCTGTTGGCCCTCGTCCCCAACCCACCGGATCGAGCGCGCGCCGCCCACCCCGGATAAGCTTCCGGCGATGGGCCTCGCGGTTCCAGATCTCCCGGAGAGCGCCCCGGCATGGCGCGTCGAGGTGGCCGACTGCCTCGACTTCCTGCGCGGCATCGCGGACGAGTCGATCGACTGCATCGTCACGGATCCCGCCTACTCGGGGATGAACGAGCACATGCAGTTTGGCCGGGGGCGCATCGTGGGCCGCTACGGCGACCCGGGAAACACGCGGTGGTTTCAGGAGTTTCGCGACGACCCGGCGACGTTTGCGCGCTTCCTCGGCGAGTGCCACCGGGTGCTCCGTCCCGATCGCCACATCTACGTGATGTTCGACTCCTTCTCCCTGCTCAGCCTGGGCGCGCTGATGCGCGAGCGCTTCAATGTCAAGGGGCTGATCGTCTGGGACAAGGTCAACATCGGCATGGGCCACTACTTCCGCCGCCGGCACGAGCTGGTGGTGTTCGCCTGCAGGGGCAGCCGGCGCCTCTCCCGGCGCGATCTCGGGGATGTCTGGCGGATCAAGCGGATCCACCGCGCCGCCTACCCGACCCAGAAGCCGGTGGAGCTCTTCTCCCGGATGCTGATCGGAAGCGTGGAGCCCGGGATGGTGGTGTGCGACCCGTTCGCAGGCAGCGGCAGCTCCGCCATCGCGGCGCTCGAGGCCGGCTGCTCCTTCGTCGGCGCCGACATCAGCGATGCGGCCGTGAACCTTGCCCGACAGAGGTGCGCCGCCTACGCGGCGACGGGGAAGGACCCTCTCGGGCGATAGGCGATACGCGACGGAGGGCGGGTTAACAGGGACGGGCCCGGCGACACGCCGAGCCCGTCCAGAGAGGGGGTCTGCGGGGGAGGGCACGACTCCCCGGCTCGCCCAAGTTTCGGTTTCAGGTGGCAGCGGCCGCTGCCGGCACCGGTAGGTGGGGTGCCCCGGGGTAGGGCTCGAGATCGACGGCGACCTCGCCGTGGATCAGCTGGTCACCCGACTCGAGGTGGGCGTCCGGTGCGCGCAGGGGCACCACCAGGCCGATCAGCTTCACGATGATGAAGGTCGCGACCGCGTCGTACCCGATGATGAAGACCAGCGCGATGAACTGGACCAGGAGCTGGTGCGGGTTGCCGTACCAGAGCCCGGCGATCGACGAGTTCGCGGTGCCCTTGACGCCCAGGTACTCGACCATCTTGGGGTCGGCCATCACGCCGGTGAAGAGGCCGCCGAGGGCGCCCGCGAAACCGTGGGTGTGGATGACGCCCAGGGTGTCGTCCACCCGCCGGAAGAGTGCGAACCTGGGTGCGAGGTTGATGGTGACCCAGGGCACGGTGCCCGCCAGGACGCCCAGCACGAGCGCCGCGTAGCCGTCGATGAAGCCGGCCGCCGGGGTGATCGCCACGAGCCCGGCCACCATCCCGTTGATGGCCCCGGCGACGCTCACCTTCTTGAATCGGAGGGCGTCCCACATCACCCAGGTGCAGAGCGCGGTCGCGGTGCAGAGGTGGGTGTTGAGGATGGCCCCCGCCGCGTCGGCGTTGGCGAAGTACGGGTCACCTCCGTTGAAACCGGCCCAGCCCAGCCAGAGGAGGCCACCGCCGGCCACGGCCATGATCAGGTTGCTCGGCGAGGTGTGCTGCCGGTCGCGGAGCAGCCGGGGCCCGATGACCGCCGCCGCCGTGAAGCCGGAGACCGCCGCGGCCACATGGATGACGTAGCCACCCGAGAAGTCCACCGCTCCCATCTGGGAGAGCCAGCCGCCACCCCAGATGCTGAAGGCGCCGACCGAGTAGACGAGGGTGATCCAGAGCGGAACCAGCAGCGCCCAGGCCTTGAAGCTGATCCTGCCGAGCAGCGAGCCGCCCAGGATGATCACGGTGATCGCCGCGAAGACGAACTGGAAGTAGACCATCGAGCTGAGCGGGAACCGGAGCGGCGGCATCAGCCCGTTGAGCAGCGGGATCTGCGCCTGCATCTCCAGGCTGTTGGCACTCAGCACCGTGCCCGGCTGGCCGACCACCGTCCCGATCCCCGGGTGCCCGAAGCTCATGTTGTACGCGAAGAGCGTCCAGACGATGAGGGTCATCGCGAACGCGTAGAGCACCATCATGGCCGAGTTCACGGCCCACTTCCGCTTCATGATCCCCGCGTAGAGGATCGCCAGCCCCGGGACGCTCATCAGTCCCACCAGGGTCGCGG
>JBEKAP010000038.1:0-13003 GCA_050015875.1 Candidatus Dormibacteria bacterium
GAGCGGCGGAGCCGCGCCTGCGGGCCCGGCTGGCGACCGCCCTGACCAGCAAGGCGGTGGTGCTGGACCGAGACCTCGACCGCCCGGTCGAGGCGATCGCCGTCGACGACCTGGTGGTCGAGCTGGTCGGGGACGATCCCGAGCCCCGGCTCCGCAAGCGGGTGGCAATGGCTCTGGTCCACAAGGCGATCGCCCTGTACCAGCTCGACCGTCCCGCTGACGAGCTGGCCGTCTGCGACGAGGTGGCCGTGCGCCTCGGCGATGTGGACGACCCGCGCCTCGCCGAGGAGGTGGCCCAGGCCCTCCTCCAGAGGGCCGTGGCGCTCCGGCGCCTCGATCGTCTCGACGAGGCGCTGGCTGTCTGCGACCAGCTGGTCCAGCGCTGGGGGGAATCCGAGGACACCGCGGTGCAGCTGGTCGTCGCCAAGGCCCTGATGGAGAAGGGGGCTCGCCTGCAGGAGCTCGGGCGGCGCGCGGAAGCGATCGCCGCCTGCACCGAGGTGGTGCGGCGCTTCGGTGAGACGGACGACCCGGCTCTCCTCAACCAGGCGGACATGGCCGACTCCGAGGTGGCGATCCTGGAGCATGGAGATTGACCGAGGTTTCGGATCCGCCTCCGAGGCGTATCACGTGTAAGGTGGGGAGTGCAGGCGGCGTCGGTCGCGGGATGGGCGAGCGCAGCAGCATGCTTCGCGCAGGGGAGATAGGCGCTGTTTGACCAGACCAGCCGCACCGTCGGGGACCTGACCACCAAGGACCACGACGAGCGCCGCCTCCGTTACGCACGCCGGCATCGCATCCGGCTGATCGACCAGATCATCAATGAGTTCGAGCTGCTGAACCTGGCGGGCGTGTCCGTGGTCCCCGGCGAGCTGACCCGCCGTGCCAACGGCTTCATCAGCGGTGACGGCGGCTCGGCGCGGGTGATGCCCGACGCTCAGGCCGTCCCGATCGCGGACTGGGTGTCGGCGCTCTTCGAGGTCCAGGACGCCCTGATGCTTCCCATCTCGAGCTGGCGGAAGGCCTGACTCCGCTACGCCCCCACGGCAGCGCCGATCAGCCTCCCCAGGCCGAAGGTGACGCCGGCGGCGAGCATGCCGAAGAGGAGCTGGCGGCTGCCCGAGAAGAGCACGCTGCGCCCGGTCAGCAGGGTGATCAGGGAGCCGATCAGGAACAGCCCGAGGGCCGCGCAGCCGATCGCGAGCCCCACCGCCGGCGCCCCGGTGGCGAAGAAGAAGGGGATGAGCGGCAGCACGGCACCGATCGAGAAGAGGCAGAAGGACGCGCCCGCCGCGGTGTTGGGCGAGCCCCCCAGCTCGGAGGGGTCGAGTCCCAGCTCCTCCCGGACCATGGTGTCCAGGGCGTTCTCGGTGTCGGCCATCAGCCGGTCGGCCACCTCCTTGGCCTCGGCGGCGGAGAGGCCCTTGGCCTCGTAGATCAGGGTGAGCTCCTCGCGCTCCTCGTCGGGCACGGAGCGCAGCTCGGCGGCCTCGGTCTTGACCTGGCGCTGGTAGAGCTCGCGGGTGCTCTGCACCGACACCCATTCCCCGATCGCCATCGAGCAGGCCCCGGCCAGCAGCCCGGTGATCCCGGCGATGAGGATCGCCTTGGGAGGGAGACCGGAACCGGCCACCCCCATCACCAGTGCGAGGTTGGAGGTCAGCCCGTCGTTGGCCCCGAGCACAGCTGCCCGCAGGGCGTTGCCACCGGGGGCGCGGTGGCGGCCCTCCAGCCTGCCGAGCGTCTCCCCAGCCACCCCGACCGGTGAGCCGCCGGCGATGTACTGGAGCACCCGCGCGTGCGAGCGCTCGTCCTCGGGCATCCCGGTGCCCTCGGTCTCGGTCTGGTCGTCGTAGGCCTGCTGGTCGACCTGCTCCAGGGTGGCGACGGTCGGGAGCACCAGCTGCGCCCCGAACCGGTGGGCCAGCAGGCGCATGGCCCGCGCCCGCCAGGAGGGCCGCCGCGGGCCGGGGTCCCGGCCCAACGCTCGCAATTGCTCCTCCCAGAAGCCGAGGTGACGCTCCTCGACCTCGGCGAGGCGGAT
Source organism: Candidatus Dormibacteria bacterium (assembly GCA_050015875.1). Taxonomy (GTDB): domain Bacteria; phylum Chloroflexota; class Dormibacteria; order Aeolococcales; family Aeolococcaceae; genus Changshengia. Next base: position 2,045 of record JBEKAP010000038.1, read on the forward strand.
GTAGACGGAGGCGAGGCGCGCGTCCGACTCGGCCTTCGCCATGGCGCGGTACACGACCGCCGAGTCGATCTCGCCCTGGCGGTTGGCCCGGTATCTCGCCTCCGCGGTCACCGTCCCTGCCATCGGCCGTCGCCTCCCGTGCCCCTGCCGCACCCCGGGCGGTCACTCAGTGCCGCCATTCTGCGGCCACCACCACCCTACCTGCGAATACCTGGCGGCGGCCGGTTGGGGCACAATACGCGCTCGCGCCCGATGGCGCGTCTAAAGCTGCAATCAAGTCAAATCACAGGGTTGTACCATGCCCCACTCCACGATCCGGATTCCCGCCCTTCTGGCCGGGGTGCTCCTGACCGCCGCCGCCTGTGGGGGAGCCTCGCACCCTGCGAGCAGCACGTCGACGGCGAGCCCGACATCCATGGCCTCCGGCACGTCGACGCCCACTGCCACTCCGGCGCCGGCCGCGCTCAGCCAGCCGCTCCTCATCCAGGTAGAGAACCTCTACCAGGCGCGTCCGCAGTCGGGATTGAGCAGCGCGGACATCGTCTACGAGTACCAGACCGAGGGTGGGATCAGCCGCTTCACGGGCATCTGGTTCACCAAGCCGCCGGCCGCCGACATGGTCGGCCCGGTGCGGAGCGCACGCCTGATCAGCCTGCGCCTGCTCCAGATCTACGGCGGCGCACTCATCTACTCGGGTGCGAGCAACTACGTGCTGGCCCAGCTCGCCGACGCCAGCGGCAAGCACTACGACGACCCGGAGCCGCCACTCTTCCGCACCTCGGTGCCGCCACCGGCCGCGAAGTACGGTTCCCCTCACAACCTCTACACGAACGGGACGGATCTGGCCAGCTTTGACCAGAGCAACGGGCTGACCGGCACGGTCAGCTACCAGCTCTGGGCGCGCACCCCGATCGCGAGCCTTCCCGCTGGGGGCACCGCCGTGAGCAGCTTCGAGGTGCCCATCTCGGCGGAGGAGACGCCGATCTTCACGTACGAGCCCTCGACGGGCGAGTACGAGCGGAGCGAACCGGCGACCCCTGAGTACCCGACGACCGGCGTGCTCAACGACGCCAACACCAGCGCCCCCTGGGAGACGCCCACCGTCGTCATCCTGGACGCCGACACCATGGGGGTGGCCGACGACAACGAGAACCCGAGCGGCGGCTACACCGAGGGCCTCGACTTCGCGATCGGGCCGAGCGCCAGTGGCACCGGTCAGCTGGCGGTGGGCGGTGAGCTCTACAGCATCGATTGGACCCAGGGAGCGTCCGGCCCACCCCAACTGACCCTCGCCGATGGCCAGCCGGCACCGGTCGCCTCGGGACAGGTGCTATTCGAGGTGGTGAACACCGGTCAGACGGTCACCCCGGAGGCGACGCCCGCCGCGTAGCCCGGTCTCGGGTCAGGGGTAGATGCCGCGCGCCGAGGTGGCCTCCGCGACCCTCTGCACCGCGATGGTGTAGGCGCCCAGCCGGAGTGGGACGCCGAGGTGCTTCGACGCCTCCCAGGTGGCCTCGAAGGACGCGTTCATGATGTGTCCCAGCCGCTCGTTGATCTCCGTCTCCTCCCAGAAGAAGGACTGCAGGTCCTGCACCCACTCGAAGTAGGAGACGGTGACCCCGCCGGCGTTGGCGATGATGTCGGGGACGAGGGTCACGCCCTTCCGGGCCAGGATCTCGTCGGCCTCGGGGCTGACCGGGCCGTTGGCGGCCTCCAGGATGAGCGACGCCTGCACCGCTCCAGCGTTGCGCCCGGTGATCTGGTTCTCCAGCGCCGCCGGGACCAGGACGTCGACCGGGGCGGCGAGCAGCTCGGCGTTGGTCAGTGCCCGCGTCTCCGGGAAACCGGCCACGGTTCCGGTGAGCCGCTTGTGCTCGATGACGTCGAGGATGGGCAGGGGCTTGTCACTCCAGATGGCGCCTCCCGTGTCCGACACCGCGTGGATGCTGAAGCCGTCCGCCTCCATGAGCCGCGCCGCGATGCTGCCGGCGTTGCCAAACCCCTGGACCGCGACCGTCGACTTCCGCGGGTCCCGCCCCAGGTGCTCGCACGCCCGGAGCGCCACCACCGCGACCCCGCGTCCGGTGGCCTCGTTGCGGCCCTGGCTGCCGCCGACGGAGATCGGCTTGCCGGTCACCGCCGCGGGAATCGAGTGCCCGGCGCTCATCGACATCGTGTCCATGATCCAGGCCATGACCTGGGGTGTCGTGTTGACGTCGGGCGCGGGGATGTCCCGGTCCGGCCCGATGAGCACCGAGATCTCGGCGGCGTAGCGGCGGGTGAGCCGCTCCAGCTCGCCGAGGCTCAGCTTCTTGGGGTCGACGACCACGCCGCCCTTTGCCCCACCGAAGGGGATGCCGGCCGCAGCGCACTTCCAGGTCATCCACATGGCGAGCGCCTTGACCTCGCTCAGGGTGACGCCCTCATGGAATCGGATCCCACCCTTGGCCGGCCCTCGAGCCAGGTTGTGCTGGACGCGGTACCCCTCGAACATCCGGATCGACCCGTCGTCCATCTTCACCGGGAAGGCGACGATCAGCTGGCGCTGGGCCTCCCGCAGGAAGGCGCGGACCCCCGGCTTGAGGCCGAGGACATCCGCCGCCGCGTCGAACTGCCGCTGAGCATTGAGCCAGGGGTCCTCGACCGCCTCTGCCGCCATCGCGAGCGCTGACTGGGCCACGGTACTCACCTCCTGTGATGACCGCGGGGCGTCGGCCTGGGACGTGAGCTGCGGGCCACCTGCTCCGCGGCGTGCCGCTCATGGTCGCACCTCGCGTCCGGGACCGCCACCCCATTCGGCGAGTTGACGCCGGTCACCACAGGGCCTTCACGACCCCTACCGCCGCGGTCGCCGTCGATCGCGGCCACGACGCCTGCGCCGAGCCACTCAGCGTCCCCCGAGATCATTCCCAGGGGTCTCCCAGGAGTGTCTCCTATACTCCGGGCCGGTTGGGGATCTGAACAGCAGTCTGGATCACAGGAGCACACGTGTACTTTCGCTATCTCGGACGCGAACTCCGGCGCCGCGCCCGCTCCGCCGCCCTCGTGGCCATCGGCCTCGCCCTCGGGGTGGGCCTCGTGATCACCGTCACCGCCTACGCCTCCGGCATCAAGGCCGCCCAGGGCCAGGTGCTCTCCTCTCTCTACGGGGTGGGCACCGACCTCACCGTCACCAAGCCGGCGACCGCCGGCACGGGCGGAGGGTTCCGATTCAGCGGGACCCCGCCGAGCAGCGCCCAGGCGGGGCAGAGCTTCGCCCAGGACCACCTGACATCGGCCGGAGGGCTGACCACCATCTCGGCCAGTGACGTGACCTCGATCGCCGATCTCAAGGGCGTGGCCGGAGCCACCGGGGCGCTGGCGCTCAACTCCGTCCACATCACCGGGACCTTCTCGGGCTTCGGCGGCTTCGGAGGCGGGGCCAGCGCGACGCCCACGGCCACGCCGACGCCCACCCCGTCCGCCTCGGCCAGCCCCGGCTCCTCCAGCAGCGGGTTCGGGATCTCCACCTTCAGCGTGGACGGGATCGACCCCACCGAGCCCGGTCTCGGGCTGCTCAGCGGGCCGAACATCTCCTCCGGGGCGTCGGTGGTCAGCCAGTGGTTCACCGAGGTCCAGTCGAGCAACTCCTCGGACCAGACCCTTGCCCTGGTCAGCAGCGCCTATGCGAAGCAGAACTCGCTCTCCGCCGGCTCCACCGTCACCATCTCCGGCACCGACTTCACCGTGCTCGGGCTGGTCACGGTCACCGAGACCGACGGGGCGGACATCTACATCTCTCTCAGCGAGGCCCAGTCGCTGACCGGCGACACCGGTGACGTCAACACCATCTACGTCACCGCCGACACGTCCAATGACATCGCCACGGTGCAGAGCGAGATCCAGAAGGCTCTCCCCTCGGTCACCGTGACCAGCGCCTCGGACGAGGCCAACGACATCTCGGGATCGCTCAGCTCGGCCTCCAACCTGGCCAACTCGCTGGGGCTCGGACTCTCCATCGCCGTCCTGCTGGCGGCATTCGTCCTGGCCGTCCTGCTCACCGTCGCCTCGGTCACCCGCCGGGTGCGGGAGTTCGGGACCCTCAAGGCCATCGGCTGGCACAGCCGCCGGATCGTCGGCCAGGTGATGGGTGAGACCCTGGTCCAGGGCATCGTCGGGGGCGCGGTCGGGATCGGGCTCGGCGTGCTCGGGGCGTTCGTGGTCACCAAGATCTCGGGGCCCCTGACCGCCACCACCACGCCGACCGGGCTGGGCGCCTCCGGCTCCTCCGGCTTCGGCGGCGGTGGCGGTGGTTTCGGGGGCGGGTTCGGCGGCGGCGGGGGCTTCTTCGGGGGAGCCTCCCCGGGAGCGTTCTCCAGCGCCCGCGCCAGCTTCCCCCGCACCTTCGCGGCGACCAATCACACCGTCACCCTGCACGTGACCGCGCCGCTCAGCCTCGAGGTGTTCGGTGTGGCCGTCGGCCTCGCCGTCCTCGGGGCTCTCATCGCCGGAGCCATCGGCGGCTGGCGAGCCGCGCGCCTGCAGCCGGCCGTCGCCCTGCGACGCGTGGAATAGGACGATGGTCGTGTTCGCCCCCTCGCCAGCACTGGAGACCCAGCATGTATGAAATCAGGAAGCTCTCTCGGGTCTACCCCAAGGGACGAGGCAAGGTCGCGGCCCTGAGCGGTATCGACCTCGACATCCCGGACGGCGAGTTCATCACCGTGCAGGGGCTCACCGGGCACGGCAAGACGACCTTCCTGCTGATGCTCGGAGCCCTGGACAAGCCGACCTCCGGGAAGATCATCTTCGACGGCAAGGACCTGGGAGCCATGCCCGAGTCCCAGCTCGTCGACGTGCGCGCCCAGAACTTCGGCTTCATCTTCCAGAACTACAACCTGCTGCCCACGCTCACCGCCGAGGAGAACGTCGAGGCGGCCCTGGTGCCGCTCGGCATCCCGAACGCGGAGAGGCGCTCCCGCTCGGTGGCCGCCCTCACCGAGGTGGGCCTGGGCGACCGGGTCGGACACTTCCCCTCGGAGATGTCGGGTGGCGAGCAGCAGCGGGTCGCCATCGCCCGGGCGCTGGTCAAGGAGCCGAAGGTGATCCTCGCCGACGAGCCGACCGGAAACCTCGACGAGGTGACCAGCTTGGAGATCGTCGGTCTGATGGAGAAGCTCTGGAAGGAGAGGGGCATGACCCTGGTGCTGGTCACCCACGACACCAAGGTGGCGCGCCGGGCTCCCCGGACCGCGGTCATCACCAAGGGCAAGCTCACGCTGCGCGACAACCGGGCGCCCAAGGTCATCACCCAGGGCCCGGCGAAGCCGGCCACGGCGAAGCCGGCCACGGCGAAGCCGGCCACGCCGAAGTCCGCCTGACCGCCGCACCCCGGGCGTGGATCTCGACGTCGACGTCGCCCACGCCCTGGGCCACCTGCGGGCATCGGACCCCGCGCTGGGGCGGCTCATCGACCGTGCCGGGCCCTTCGGTCTGACCCTGCCCGAGGAGCCCGACACCTTCGCCGCGCTGGCCGAGGCGATCGTCTACCAGCAGCTCTCACCCCGGGCCGCGGCGACCATCCTCGGGCGGTTCTGCGCACTCTTCCCGGGAGGGGCGGGCTGCCCGACGGCGGAGCAGGTGCTGTCCGCCTCCGAGGAGACGCTCCGCAGCGCGGGGCTCTCCGGCTCGAAGCGGCGAGCCCTGCACGACCTGGCGCGGCGATCCGTCGACGCCGAGCTCCCGACCCTCGAGGAGGCGCGGGAGATGGACGACGAGGCGATCGTCGAGAAGCTGGTCCGGGTGCGCGGGATCGGGCGCTGGACCGCTCAGATGTTCCTGATCTTCACGCTGGGACGGCCCGACGTCCTGCCCGCCGACGACTACGGCCTCCGCCGTGGCTTCCAGGTGGCCTTCGGGACCGAGACCATGCCGTCCCGCCAGGAGGTGGCCCGGCGCGGAGAGCGATGGGCCCCGTACCGCAGCCTGGCCAGCTGGTATCTCTGGCGCGCTCTGGAGCCCGCCCCATGACGCCGCCGGAGGTCCCCGTCCGGGCGGTGCTGCTCGACATCGACGGCACCCTGGTCTCCGCCGGCGCGGCCATCCCCGGCGCGGCGGAGACACTGGCCCGGCTCCGGGAGCGCGGCATCCAGATCCGCCTCCTCACCAACATCGACTCCCGGACCCCCGAGACCGTCTGCCGCGAGCTGGCCGCCGCCGGGATCGAGGTTCCGGTCGAAGCCGTCTTCACGCCGGTGGTGGCCGCCCTCCGCTTCCTCGAGCAGCACCCCTCGGAGCGCTGCCACCTCCTCCTCACCGCCGAGCTGGCGGAGCGCTTCGCCGCTTACGACGCCGGGCCCGGACGGGCCGACTACGTCCTGGTGGGGGACTGCCGCGAGGTCGGCGGGTACGCGCAGCTCGATGACGCCTTCCGCCGGCTGATGGGCGGAGCCCGGCTGCTCGCCCTCCAGCGTGGCCGCTGGTGGCAGGCGGCCGGCGGGCCCTCGCTCGACACCGGGGCGTTCGTCGCCCTCCTCGAGCACGCGTCGGGACAGACCGCCCGCGGCTTCGGCAAGCCGTCGGCAGATTTCTTCGAGATGGCCCTCGCCGACCTGCGCTGCGCCGCCGGGGAGGTGCTGGTGGTGGGGGATGACCCCGAGACCGATGCCGCCGGCGCCCGGACGGTCGCCGCCGCGTGCGTGCTGGTGCGAACGGGCAAATTCGGCTCTCGCGGGGCGCCGGCGGGAGAGGGGCCTCCAGGAGTGATGGCGGTCATCGATTCGATCGCAGATCTCCCGGGGCTGCTGGAGGGCAACCCCGTATTCCCATGGTGAGGCCAAACCATTTGACATAGAGAACACTCGGTTGATATGCTCCCAACCCATGCGGAACGGATATAGCACGCCCCTCTTCTTCTCCCGATGGGGGCAGATGGAGTTCTTCCGCCAGGTCGCCTGCGCCTGTATGTAGGCCGCCCGCCGCGGCCGGCCGGAGCGTCAGCCCAGATCGCTCACCCCGACACAGGCGCATCCTCGAGTGGTTGCTCGGGCATTCCGGCCGCAGCTCTGACGCTGTTTCTGACCACCGCCGGCCCACCGGGCCGGCCCCCGGAGACCGACCCGACGTGACCTCCACACCCAGGACCCCCATCCGGTTGCCGATGACGGCCCAGCTTCCGGCCCGTCCGCTCCGCTGCCGGTCATGAGCGCCGCTCTCCGGATCCCGACCGGCGACCTGGCCGCGGCCGCCCTCGAGCTCGAGGGCGCCGATGCCGAGGCGATCCTGGCCTGGACCTTCGAGCGGTTCTCGCGGGTGGCGATCGTGGCCAGCTTCCAGGCCGAGTCGGTGGTCCTCATCGACATGGCGAGCCGGCTGCGTCCTGGTGTCGACGTCATCACCCTGGACACCGGCCGGCTGCCCCAGGAGACCCACGAGCTCATCGACACGGTGCGGAGCCGGTTCCCGGTGACCCTGCACGTGGTGAGCCCCGATCCGGGCGAGCTCGAGGAGATGACCAGGGCGCACGGCGTGAACCTCTTCTACCTCTCCCCGGAGCTGCGGCACACCTGCTGCGAGGTCCGCAAGACCAGGCCGCTCGCCCGCGCGCTGGCGGGATACGACGCCTGGGTGACCGGGTTGCGCCGGGAGCAGTCCACCACCCGGCGCGCGACCCCGGTCGTCGCCCGCGACGAGGCGCACGGCGGCATCGCCAAGGTGGCGCCGCTGGCGGGCTGGAGCCATGGGGACGTCTGGGCCCGGGTGCGCTCGCGCGACCTGCCCAGTCACGCCCTCTACGCCAGGGACTACACCTCGATCGGGTGCGCCCCCTGCACCCGAGCCACCCGCCCCGGCGAGGACGAGCGCGCCGGTCGCTGGTGGTGGGAGGGGGATTCGATCAAGGAGTGCGGCCTGCATCCGGCCCTGACGGGCCGCGGGGCGGCCGCGGACGTCGCCACCTCTCCGGGCCGGGCTGATGCCGGCGCGGAGGCCATCGCCGCCACCGCGGCCCAACCAGGAGAAGAGGGATGAGTCGAGGGCTGGTGATCTGGCTGACCGGGCTTTCCGGGGCGGGGAAGTCGACGATCGCGACACGGCTGGAGCAGGAGCTGAGGGTGCTGGGCCGCAGCGTGACCGTCCTGGACGGTGACGAGGTGCGCACGCATCTCTCCAAGGGGCTCGGCTTCTCCAAGGAGGACCGGGACACCAACATCCGGCGCATCGGGTACGTGGCCGGGCTGGTGGCGGCTCATGGCGGCGTCGCGATCACCGCGGCGATCTCTCCGTACCGCGAGGTCCGCGACGAGGTGAGGGCGGCGACGCGGGGATTCGTCGAGGTGTACGTGCGCTGCACCCTCGAGGAGCTGGTGCGGCGCGACACCAAGGGGCTGTACGAGAAGGCGCTGCGAGGCGAGATCGCCAACTTCACCGGGGTCAGCGATCCGTACGAGGCGCCGCTCAACCCGGAGATCACGGTGGACAGCTCCCAGGAGGCGGTGGAGGAGTCGGTCGAGCGGATCCTCGACCGGCTGGAGGGGCTGGGCCACATCTGGAGGGGGGTGCGGCCGCGGCTTCTCGAGGGCGAGGCGGGGGCGGCACTCCGCGAGCATGCCGCGAGCCTGGCGGTCGTCGAGCTGGGGCCGCACGAGGCGGCCGATGCGCTCATGCTCGGGACCGGCGCCCTCTCCCCGCTCGCCGGCTTCATGACCTCGCTCGATTACCGGGACGTGGTTGGCTCGGGCCGCCTCTCCGGGGGCCAGGCTTTCACCATCCCGGTCGCGCTCCGCCTGGACGACGAGGGAGTGCAGGGGATCCGGGGGAAGGCGCGGATAGCGCTGCGCCACCAGGGCGAGCTGATCGCGGTGGTCGATGTCGAGGACGTCTACCGCACCGACCCCGAGGCCGAGGCCCTCTCCGTGTACGGGACGGGCGACGACGCGCATCCCGGGGTGCGCCTCCTGCGAGCCTCCGGGCACTGGGCGGTGGGCGGCAACGTCACCGCGCTCCGTCGACCCGAGACCGGTTTCCCCGGCCACGACCTCACCCCGCTCGAGGTGCGCAAGGCCAAGGCGGAGCGCGAGTGGGCGACCATGGTCGGTTTCCAGACGCGCAACCCGGTGCACCGTGCCCACGAATACCTGCAGAAGGTGGCGCTGGAGAACATCGACGGGCTTCTCCTGCACCCGCTGGTGGGGGAGACCAAGAGCGACGACATCCCCGCCGCGACCCGGATGGCCTGCTACGAGGAGCTGCTGGCCGGCTACTTCCCGGCGGAGCGCGTGCTGCTCGCCACCAACCCGGCGTGGATGCGCTACGCGGGGCCCAAGGAGGCGGTCTTCCACGCGCTCATCCGCCGCAACTACGGCTGCACCCACTTCATCGTGGGTCGAGATCATGCCGGAGTCGGCAACTACTACGACACCTACGCGGCGCAGCGGATCTTCGACCAGTACGAGCCCGGGGAGCTGGGGATCGAGATCCTCCGCTTCGAGCACTCCTTCTGGTGTCGCGCCTGCGGAGGCATGGCGTCCACCCGCACCTGCCCGCATGCAGCCGAGCAGCGCTCGGTGCTGAGCGGGACCCGGGTGCGCGAGCTGCTCGCGGAGGGCGAGCCGCTGCCGGCCGAGTTCACCCGCCCGGAGATCGCCGAGCTGCTCAGGGCGGCGCAGGCAGGCCAGGCGGCGGCCGCGTCTGACCCCACCAGGACGAACTCCGCAGCCACGGCGACCTCCGCCGCCACGGCGAGTTCCGCCGCCACCGCGGCCGGCCCCGCCGCCCCCTCCGCTCCCACCGGGGCGCAGCCCGGCTGAGATCGCGCCCATGAGCTTCCCGGTCACGCTCCAGCTCCGCGGCCGACTCTGCACCGTGCTCGGTCAGGGGACGCTCGCTGCCGAGAAGGCCCGCGGGCTGCTGCGTGCCGGCGCCCGGGTGACCGTCATCGGCGCCGCCCCCTGCGCCGAGCTGGAGGCGCTCGAGGCCGAGCCCGGGCTGACGCTGCTCCGCCGCCACTATCTTCCCGGCGACCTCGCCGGCAGCTTCCTGGCCATCGACGCGTCGGGTGTCGAGGAGATCAACGCCCGCAGCTTCGCCGAGGCGGAGGAGCGCGGGGTGCTCATCAACGTCGTCGACCAGCCCGAGCGCTGCCACTTCCACGCCCCGGCCTTGATTCGGAGAGGTCCACTGAGCGTCGCCATCTCGACGGATGGGCAGAGCCCCTTCCTGGCGGGTGCCGTCCGCGCCCGCCTGGAGCGGATCCTCGGCGAGGAGTGGGGCCCGTTCACCGCGCTGGTCGGCGGGGTGCGCAGGAGGCTGCGCGAGCGCGGCCTGCCGGTGGCGGAGCAGACCCCCGTGTACCGGCGGCTGCTCCGCTCCAAGATCCGCGATCTCCTCCGCGACGGCCGCGCCGAGGAGGCCCGCTACACCGCCGCGGCGATCGAGAGCGCCGCCGGCCGCCCCCGAACCGGAACCGTCGCCCTGGTCGGCGCCGGCCCGGGCGACCCGTCGCTGCTGACCCTGGCGGCGCGTGAGCTGCTCGCCGAGGCCGGTGCCGTGTACCACGATTCGCTCGTGGACCGGCGAACCCTCGCCCTCTGCGGTCCAGGCGTTCGGCTGGTCGACGTGGGCAAGCGGGGTGGGCGCGAATCGGCGGATCAGGAGTGGATCACCGCCCAGATGATCGAGGCCGCCCGCTCCGGGGAGGACGTGGTCCGGCTCAAGGGCGGCGACCCCTTCGTCTTCGGCAGAGGAGGGGAGGAGCTCACCGCACTCCACGAGGCGGGCCTCGAGGTGGTGGTCGTCCCCGGGGTGAGCTCAGCGCTCGCCGCGCCGGCGGCGGCCGGCATCCCCGTCACCCTGCGCGGGCTCGCCTCCTCGCTGGCGGTCATCACCGGGTCGGAGCGGGATGGGTCGAGCCCCGAGCGTCTTGAGGCGATCGCCCGCGCCGTCGACACCCTGGTGGTGCTGATGCCGCTCGGCAACCTCGAG
>JBEKAP010000039.1:0-16270 GCA_050015875.1 Candidatus Dormibacteria bacterium
GTCGAAGGCATCCTCAACGACGATCGCGCTGGTGCCGTCGGGCTGAGTCACGGCGAGCGCGACATAGGACCCGTCCGGTGACAGCGACACCGCCGTGGACGGCTGGTCGCTGAGGGTCACGGGGGAGAGGTCCGCGGGGTAGTAGACCGTCGCCGGTGCGGGGCTGGGGCTCGCGGTCACGCCGCTGACGGGCGTTGGCGTCGCGCCCAGAGGGGGCTGGCTCGGGCTCGGGGAGGGAGTTTCGGTTGGCGCCGGCGAGGCGGTGGCCGAGGGGCTGGGCAGCGGCTGACCGGCCGTGGAAGCGGTCACCCCGGGGGCGTCGCCCGGGCCCCAGAAGGCCAGCCCGTCGTCGGCCGCCGGGCCCACCACCGCGGGCTCGAGTGCCGGTACCGGCGTCGCCGCCGGCGCGGGCGTCGCCACCGGCTGGGTGCCGAAATCGATCGTGACGTTCGAGGTGAGTGTCTGGCCGCTCCCATTCTGGATCGCCGTCTTCGGGAGCGTGACCTGGTAGTCGGTGTCGGCGGCCAGGGGGTGCGTGGGCGTGAGCACCAGGGTTTCGGCGCCCAGCCAGGTGACTGCCACCTGGGTGGCCGGCTGGATCTTGAGGGCGGCGACCACCGACAGCTCGTTCTGCTGGCTCAGCGGCTCGTTGAAGCTGAGGGTGATGGCCTGATGAGGGTTGACCTCCCGCTGCTGGCTCACGTTGGAGGCGACCACCGCCAGCCCGCCCGCCGGTGACGTGCCACCCGTGACCGCGACCGCCACCGCGGCCGCGGCCACCGCGACCGCGGCGCCGAACGTGCCCCATATCGCGAGGCGGCGAGGCGCCTGCCAGGATCGGAGCTCGCGGCGCGGGGTCAGCACCGTGCGCGCCTCCGCCATCAGACGGGCGCGGAGGATCGGGGGGAACCTCGGGTCGAGCCGCGGCTGAGGACGGCTCTCCCGCACCAGTTGGGCCAGCCGAAGCAGCTCGGGATCCTCGCCGAACAGCTCGGAGAGCTCGGGGTCGAAGCGATCGCGCCGCTCGCTCACGGGGTCTCTCCGACGATCGCCGTGACGCCCAGACGCTGGCGCACGCCGATCATCCCGCGGTGGACGAGGAGCTTGACGGCGCCCTCGCTCTTGCCCATGATCTCGCCGATCTGAGCCAGCTTGAGGTCCTCTCCGAGTTTCAGGGTCATGGCGGTGCGCTGCTGCTCCGGGAGCGCGTCGATCGCCGCCCAGACCCGCGCCGCCTCCGCCGACTCCACCACCCTCTCCGCCACCGGACGGGTGGGGTCGACGATCTCGATGGCCGCGTCGAGGCTGGCCTGCGGCCGCCGCTGGCGGAAGTGGTCGGCGATGGCGTTGGCGCTGATCTGATACAGCCACGAGCTGAACGGGTGCCCGGAGGGCCGGTAGCGGGGCATGGCCCGGAGCGCCTTCATGAAGACCTCCTGGGTGACCTCCTCGGCGGCATCCTGATCTCGTGTCCGGCTGTACGTGAACCGGTAAATCTGCCCGAAGTAGTGGTCGTAAAGCTCCCCGAAAGCGTCGGCGTCCGTCTTCGCACGCTCGACCAGCTGTTCCTCATAGGCCCGGGGTAGGGTCATCGCACGTCTCTCATCCCCAGGCGTGTGTACCTGGTGAACGGGTCGGCGGTGGGGGAGGTTACGGGTCGGCTCATGTCACTGGCGGCGGCCTGCGGACATGTGCGGTCGGCGACCCCCCGAGCGTGCTGGCTGATCGGAATGGACGGGCGGCGGCCAGTATACGGTCACCGATCGGGGTGCCCCCGCCGAGTCGTCGTGCCCATCCAAACTGAGCTCTCCCTTGCCGGACCCGGTTCGGAGTCCGCCACCGAATAGAATTGGCCCACGTGATCCCCCGTTACACCCCGGCCGCGATCGCCGCCGTCTTCAGCGACGAGTCCCGGCTCGGACGGTGGCTGGAGGTGGAGCTCCTCGCCGCCGAGGGATGGGCTGCGGTGGGGCGCATCCCCGCGGCGGCCACCGAGAAGCTGCGGGCCGGGGCCCGCGTCGATCCCGCCCGCATCGCCGCCCTCGAGGCGGAGCAGGGCCACGACGTCGCCGCCTTCGTGCAGGCGGTCCAGGAGACCGTGGGCGACGAGGGACGCTTCTTCCATCTCGGGCTCACCTCCTCCGACATCGTCGACACCGCCCTGGCCACCCAGCTCCGCGACGCGGCCCGCCAGATCGACCAGGACGCGGTCGCCCTCGAGGCGGCGCTCGCCGCCCAGGCGGTGCGTCACCGGCTCACCCTGATGCCGGGCCGGACCCATGGCGTCCACGCCGAGCCGCTCAGCCTCGGGGTCAAGCTCGCCAGTCACTACGACGAGGTGAGGCGCGGCAGGGCGCGCCTGGCCACCGCGGCCTCAGAGGTTGCCGTCGGCCAGATCAGCGGACCGGTGGGAACCCACACCTCGGTCCCGCCCGAGGTCGAGGAGCACGTCTGCCAAGGCCTCGGGCTGGCCGTCGCCGACATCGCCACCCAGGTGCTGGCGCGGGACCGCCACGCCGCCTTCGTCGCCGCGGTGGCCATCCTCGGGGCCAGCCTCGAGCGGCTGGCGACCACCATCCGGCTGCTTCAGCAGACCGAGATCTCAGAGCTGGAGGAGCCCTTCGCGGTCCGGCAGAAGGGGTCGTCGGCGATGCCGCACAAGCACAACCCGGTCCTCTCCGAACGGGTCTGCGGCATGGCCAGGGTTCTGCGCGGTCATGCCGTCACCGCCATGGAGAACGTCGCACTGTGGCATGAGCGCGACATCTCGCACTCGTCTGCCGAGCGCATCGTGCTGCCCGACTCGTGCGCCCTCCTCGACTACATGGTGCGACTCTGCACCCGGCTCGTCTCCCAAGTTTCTGTCAATTCCGACAAGATGTTGGCGGACGTCGAGATCCTGGGCCGGATCACCTGCTCCCCCCGCGTCCTCGACGCCCTGATCGGTGCCGGCTGGGCCCGTGAGCGGGCCTATCGGGAGGTCCAGGACCTCGCCGAGCGCGCCCGTGGGGGCGAGGCCGGCTTCGAGGCGCTGGTCCGCGGCCGGCTCGGCGAGATCCTCTCGCCGGAGACCCTTGACGCGTGCTTCGACCTCGCCGCCTACCTGAGCGCCATCGACGCCACCTACCGTCGCCTGGGGCTCGAGATTCGCGATGCGGAGGTGGGGACGGCGGCGACCCAGGAGCGTCCGCTGCTCGCCGTCGAGGCGGGGATTGGAGGAGGGATCTCATGACCCCGGTGCTGACGACGGCCCAGGACGTCGGTCTGGAGGTGTTCCGGCGGGGGAAGGTGCGGGACACCTTCATCCTCGACGACGGCAGCCTTCTGATGGTGGCGACCGATCGGCTGTCCGCCTTCGACGTCGTGCTGCCGGACCCCATCCCGGAGAAGGGGAGGGTGCTGACCCAGATCTCCCGCTGGTTCACCTCTCGGGCTCCGGGTGGAAGGAGTACCGGGACCGGGGCACGCTCGCGGGGGAACCCCTGCCCTCCGGGTTGCGCGAGTCCTCTCCGCTCCCCGAGCTGCGCTTCACCCCGTCCACCAAGAACGACAGCGGGCACGACGTCAACATCAGCCGTGCCGAGCTCGCGGAGACGATCGGCGCCGACCTCGCCGGCCGGCTGGAGCGCATCTCACTGCAGCTCTTCCGCTTCGCCGCCCAGCACTGCGCCGGCCAGGGCATCATCCTGGCCGACACCAAGTTCGAGTTCGGCACCATCGACGGCGTGCTCTGCCTGATCGACGAGATATTCACCCCCGACTCCTCGCGCTTCTGGGAGGCGTCGGAGTGGCGCGAGGGGGAGACCGCTGTCTCCTTCGACAAGCAGCCGGTCCGCGACTACCTGGAGACGCTCGACTGGGACAAGCGCCCGCCGGGCCCGTCGCTGCCCGCCCAGGTGGTGGAGGCCACCACCCAGCGCTACCGCGAGGCGGCCCGCCGAATCTGCGGGCTGGAGCTGTGAGGTACACCGCCGCGGTCGTGGTCTCGCTCAAGCCGGTGGTCAACGACCCCCAGGGGCTCACCGTGCGGGCCGGTCTGCAGCAGCTCGGCTTCGCCGAGGTCGCGGAGGTGCGCGTGGGCAAGCACATCAGCATGGAGGTGGACGGCGACTCCGAGGCGGGCGTCCGGGCGAGGGTGGCCGAGATGTGCGAGAAGCTGCTGCGCAACCCGGTTATCGAGGACTACCGCATCGAGCTCCGGCCTTCCGGGGACGCGTCGGCGGCGGCGCCGGTCCCGCCCACATGAGGTTTGGGATCGCGGTCTTCCCGGGGACCTGGAGCGACGGCGACTGCGCACGGGCCGTCGAGGTCCTCGGCCACGAGTCGGTCCGTCTCTGGCACCGAGACCGCGATCTCCAGGGCTCCGACTGCGTGATCCTGCCGGGCGGGTTCGCGTACGGCGACCATCTGCGCACGGGCGCCGTCGCCCGATTCGCCCCGCTCATGGAGTCCGTGCAGGAGTTCGCCGCGGCCGGCGGGCTGGTCCTCGGCATCTGCAACGGTTTCCAGATCCTCTGCGAGGCCCATCTGCTTCCGGGTGCGCTGACCCGCAACGCCTCGCTGGAGTTCCGCTGCGAGACTGCCTGGCTGCGGGTGGAGACGGTGGAGACCCCCTTCACCCGAGGATGCGGGAGGGGTGGAGTGCTGGCCATCCCGGTCAGCCACGGCGAGGGCCGCTTCGTCGCCGACCCGCCGACCCTCGACCGGCTGGAGGCGGACGGGCGGGTCGCCTTCCGCTATGTCGCCCCCGATGGATCCGCGGTGGGCGATGCGTCTCCCAACGGATCCATGCGCGACATCGCCGGCATCGTGAGCGAGGGGCGCAACGTGCTGGGGATGATGCCCCACCCCGAGCGCGCCGCCGAGTCACTGCTCGGGAGCGGCGACGGGATGGGGATCTTCCGCAGCCTCGTCGAGGCGGTGGCCGAGCGCTCCACGTTCGCGGTGGCCCCGTGACCGCCGCGCCGCCGGTCTCGGACGCCACCCTCGCCGAGGTGGCGCTGACCCGCGTCGAGTACGACCTGGCGACCCGCTGCCTCGGCCGGGTGCCGACCGAGGTGGAGCTGGGCGTCATCGGCGCCATGTGGAGCGAGCACTGCGGGTACAAGACCAGCAAGCCCCTCCTGGCCCGGCTGCCGACGAGCGGCCCGCGGGTGCTCCAGGGGCCCGGGGAGAATGCAGGCGCCGTCGACATCGGAGGCGGGCTCGCCTGCGTCTTCAAGATCGAGTCCCACAATCACCCGTCCGCGATCGAGCCCTACCAGGGGGCCGCGACCGGTGTGGGCGGCATCCTCCGCGACGTCTTCACCATGGGCGCGCGCCCGGTGGCACTGCTCGACTCGCTGCGCTTCGGGCCCTTCGAGGAGCCGGCGCAGCGTCACCTCCTCGATGGGGTCGTGGCGGGCATCGGCGGCTACGGCAACTGCATCGGGGTGCCCACCGTGGGCGGTGAGGTCTACTTCGACGAGTCGTACCGGTACAACTGCCTGGTCAACGCCATGTGCGTTGGCGTCATCGAGCAGACCAAGCTCACCAGGGCGGTCGCCGCCGGCCCGGGCAACCTGGTGCTCCTGGTCGGAGCCGACACCGGACGCGACGGAATCCACGGCGCAACCTTCGCCTCGGTCGAGCTCAACGAGGCGTCGAGCGAGAGGCGCCCCGCTGTCCAGGTCGGCAATCCCTTCCTCGAGAAGTGCCTGATGGAGGTCTGCGTGACGCTGGCCGGCGACCCGCGCATCGTCGCCATGCAGGATCTCGGGGCGGCCGGCCTCACCAGCTCCTCCGCGGAGCTGGCTCACCGCGGCGGCTGCGGCATCGAGATGGACGTGTCCCGGATCTCGCGGCGGGAGCGGGGGATGACGCCATACGAGGTGATGCTCAGCGAGTCCCAGGAGCGGATGCTGCTGGTGGTGAGCCCGCAGGACGCCGCCTCGGTGCAGGGCGAGTTCGACCGGTGGGACCTCCACTCGGACGTCATCGGGACGGTCACCGACACCGGACGGCTGGTGGTGACCGATGCCGCCGAACTGGTATGCGATCTTCCGCTCGGCCTCCTGATCGACGACGTGCCGCTCCGGCATCCGGTGGCGCTGCGCCCGACCGGCCTGGACGAGGCGCTCGCCATCGATCCGCTCGCGGCGCTGCCGCCATGGTCGGCGGGCGAGACCCTGCTGCGTCTCATCGGCAGCCCCAACATCGGCAGCCGCCGCTCCATCTTCCGGCGCTACGACCACCAGGTCGGCGACGACACGGTGGTGCTGCCCGGCGGCGATGCGGCTCTCCTCCGCGTGCGCGGTACGGCCGGGGCCATCGCCCTCACCACCGATGGCAACGCGCGGTACGCGGCACTCGATCCGCGCCGGGGTGCCGCCATCGCGGTCTGCGAAGCGGCCCGCAACGTGGTCGCCGTCGGAGCCACCCCGGTGGGGGTGACCAACTGTCTCAACTTCGGCAATCCCGAGAAGGGAGAGGTCTTCTGGCAGCTGTCCGAGGCCGTCGAGGGGATGCGCGAGGCCTGCCTGGCCCTGGGCGTCCCGGTGGTGAGCGGCAACGTCTCCCTGTACAACGACACCGAGGGCGTGAGCATCGACCCCACCACCGTGATCGGGATGGTGGGGCACCTCGAGAACCTGGAGCGGCGCTGCGCGGCGGGGTTCGGGCAGGACGGTGACGCGGTGCTGCTGGTGGGGCCGGTCGGGACGGACCTGGGTGGCAGCGAATACCAGCGCCTGGCTCACGGGGTCAACTGCGGTCCCCGACCGACGCTCGACCTCGACCTCGAGCGGAGGGTCCAGGTCGCAGTCCTCGAGATGATCGGCGCCGGCCTGCTCCGCTCCTGCCACGACCTCGCCGAGGGAGGCCTGGCGGTGGCGCTCGCCGAGAGCTGCATCCTCGGCGGCCGGGGGGCCCGCATCGCCGACCGGCTCTTCGCGCTCGGTGCACCGATCGTGCAGGCCGGCCTCCTCTTCGGCGAGTCCCAGTCACGCTTCCTGGCGAGCGCGGGCGCCACGGAGGTCGCCGCGGTGCGCGCCATCGCCCAGCGCCACGACGTGGACCTGCGGGAGGTGGGCACCACCGGCGGCGATCGGGTGACCTTCGCCGGCGTCCTCGACGTGACGCTCAGCGAGCTGGCTCGAGCCCATGCCGGCGCACTGACGCCGCCGCATTGATGGACGTCGCCCACCCCTATACTGACCTCGACCCCGTCGCCCACTCGGTGTCAGGGAGGCCGGAGGTGCGGAGAGCCCATGGGCGTTGGCGACAACGCAGTCCTGTGTGTGACTGCGCGGTGGTGGCGGTGACCGGTGGGCCGCGTGCCTGAGCGCAGGCGGCCCGCAGCCCGGGTGCGCGAACGGCTCATGGACGATGAGCGGATGCACGAGGAGTGCGGGCTCTTCGGGGTCTTCGCGCCCGGGGAGGACGTGGCCAACCTCACCTACTTCGGGCTGTACGCGCTGCAGCATCGCGGACAGGAGTCCGCCGGCATCGCGGTGAGCAACGGCCTCGACATCCTCATGCACAAGGAGATGGGCCTGGTCGCTCAGGTTTTCGACAACGAGGTGATGGGACCGCTGATCGGCGACATCGCGATCGGGCACACCCGCTACAGCACGACCGGCAGCCCCCGCCTCCCCAACGCCCAGCCGATGCGCTTCGAGCACAGTCAGATCGGCCCCTTCGTGCTGGCCCACAACGGCAACCTCATCAACGCCGGCGAGGTCCGTGCCGAGATGGCGGGCGAGGGCGTCGAGTTTCTCTCCACCAGCGACACGGAGGTGCTGGGACGGCTCCTGGCACGCACTTCCGGGCGGTCCCTCGACTCCGCCCTCCAGCGCGCCCTGCCCCGGGTGCACGGCGCCTACTGCCTGCTCTTCCTGACCCGCGACTCTCTGGTCGCAGCCCGCGATCCGCTCGGGATCCGGCCCCTCTGCCTGGGCCGCTACGGCGATCCCGAGGCGCCGGGTGGCTCCGGTTACATCGTCGCCAGCGAGACGTGCGCCCTCGATGTGGTCGGTGCCAACTTCATCTGCGAGATCGACCCCGGCGAGATCGTGACCATCGACTCCTCGGGGATGCGCAGCAGCAGGATCCCCGCCGACGCACCCAAGCGGGCCATGTGTTCGTTCGAGTTCATCTACTTCGCCCGGCCGGACTCGGTGATGCAGGGGAGGTCGCTGTACGAGGCGCGCCGCCAGATGGGCCGCGAGCTGGCCCGCGAGGCCCCCGTGGACGCCGACGTGGTCATCACCCTCCCCGACTCCGGGACCCCTGCGGCGATTGGATTCGCCGAGGAGACCGGGATCCACTTCGAGGAGGGGATGATCAAGTCCCGGTACATCACCCGGACCTTCATCCAGCCCTCGCAGCGGCTGCGGGAGTCCGGCATCCGGCTCAAGTTCAACCCGATGCGCCATGTCCTCAAGGGGCAGCGGGTGGCGCTCGTCGACGACTCGATCGTTCGGGGCACGACCAGCAAACGGATCGTCGACGAGCTGCGCCGGGCCGGTGCCGCCGAGGTCCACATGCGGATCGCGTCCCCTCCCATCATGTGGCCCTGCTTCATGGGCATCGACATCGCCTCGCGCAATGAGCTGATCGCCGCCCATCGCAGCGAGGAGGAGGTGGGCCGGGTGGTGGGGGCGGACACCCTCCGCTACCTGAGCATTCCCGGGCTGCGCCGCTCCATGGGCGACCCCGAGGGGCGTGGCTTCTGCTTCGCCTGCTTCACGGGCGACTACCCGGTTCGTGTCCCCCAGCAGCTGGAGATGGACAAGATGTCCATGGAGCATGCGGCCGCCCCCGACGCGCCGTCCGGGGTCCTCGCCCAACTCACCTGAGGGGTGCGCCGCCAAGCGGCGCTAACATCGCGAACGAAAGGCGGCACCCGCTCCCACCCGCCTCGGGGTTGGGGCATGGCGGTCCGCCGCAGGCGCGACCTGGAGAGTGCGAAGCATGGGCGACGATCAGCCGGCTGGCAACCCCCCGTCGGGGGACATACCGGGGCGGACGAGCGGTCAGGGGGTTCCTCCCACTCCACCGCCGCCCTGGGGTTGGTCCGGCTCGCCCCCCGGCTTTGGCGGGCCCGCCTCGCCCCCCGGCTGGGGCTCGCCCGCCTGGGGAGGCGGCACGGCCGGATGGGGACCCTCGGACGCCCCCAGTGGTCCTCCCGGATGGGCTCCCCCTCCCCCGCCCGGCTGGGGGGCGCCGGGGTCCGGACCCTGGCCCGGCGAGCCCGGATCCGTGCCACCGGCCACCGGACTGGGTGGGCCCGCCCCGCACCGGGGCCGGAGGCTGGTCGCCCTGGTGATCGGCGCCGTCGTGATCGCGGCCGTGGTCGGCATCCCCACCGCCCTCCTCGTCAGCCGGAGTGGCGCGACCACCTCGCCCGTCGCCACACCCGTCGCAACGCCCACGCCGAACGCGTCGCAGCGGGCGGCCGCCGCCCAGGCGTCCGCTCTCTACACCCAGGCGCTGGCCGCGGCCGAGCAGTCGGCCGGGTTCAGCTACTCGGCGACCTCCTCCAGTGGGGGGACGACACTGATGACGGTCACCGGCGCCGCCGGGCAGGATGACGGCACCCAGGTCTTCAATCAGACGACCGCCTACGGTGACGAGCAGTTCAGCCTCGTGCTCGCCTCGAACCAGACCGTCTACTTCCAGGGCAACGCCGCGGCTGTCGAGGATCAGCTGGGTGTCTCAGCCGGCGCGGCGCCCGCGGTCTCCGGCGAGTGGGTCTCGGTGCAGATCGGCGACGGTCCGTACAAGAACCTGGAGATCGGGATCACGGTCGGCTCGCAGCTCTCCGAGACCATCCTCGATGCCACCTCGACCCAGCAGGTGACCGGATCGGGCGGCGTCCAGCTGACCCGGATCAGCGGAAGCGTGCCCGCCAGCAGTACCAGCACGGCGGGGACGGGCCACCTCGACATCTCGCCGAGCACGCACCTCCCCGCGTCCTACGTCGTCTCCTACACCGGAGCCGGCACGGAGACGGAGACCTTCACCGAGTGGGGGACCTCGCCATCTGTGACCGCTCCGGCGACCGCGGTTGCCTGGTCCACCCTCACCGCCTCCGCGCCGCCGGACGGGTACGGCAGTGGCGAGACGCCCACCCCTGGGCCCACACCGACCCCGGCGGGGGGAGGGTCCGCATAGCCGGCACTCTGCTCGACCGCTTGCCATCCCCCCGCGCAGCGCGCGGCGCTCCCCCGGTTCCGTAGACTGCCGCGGAGATGGGAGATCTGAGGTATGCCGACGCGGGCGTTGACATCGACGAGGGCGATCGCGCCGTCAGGCTGATCAAGCAGGCCGTTACCGCCACCCACGGTCCCGAGGTGCTCGGCGGGATCGGCGCTTTCAGCGGCCTCTTCGCCTTCGACCCGCTGCGCTGGAAGCGGCCGGTCCTGGCGGCGAGCACCGATTCGGTGGGGACGAAGGTGAAGGTGGCGATCGCCGCGGGTCGCTACCGCGGCATCGGCATCGACCTGGTCAACCACTGCGTCAATGACATCCTCTGCAGCGGCGCCGAGCCGCTCTTCTTCCTCGACTACTACGCCACCGGGCGCCTCTCACCGGAGCGTCTGGCCGAGGTCGTCGACGGCGCCGCGGCCGCCTGCGGCGAGGCGGGATGCGCCCTGGTGGGCGGGGAGACCGCCGAGCTGCCCGGTCTCTACGCGCTGGGGGACTTCGACATCGCCGGTTTCATCGTCGGCTGTGTCGAGCGCGACCAGATCATCGACGGCCATGGTATCGAGGTCGGCGACGCCGTCCTCGGGCTCCCCAGCAGCGGCCTCCACACCAACGGTTACTCGCTGGTGCGGCACATCCTCGCCGAGCGCGAGATCCCCTGGGACGCCGTCCTGCCGGGCACCCAGGCTCCGATCGCCGATCTGCTCCTGGAGCCTCACCGTTCGTACCTCCCTGCCATCCGCGAGCTGCGCTCCCGGGTGGAGATCCGCGGCCTCGCCCACATCACCGGCGGCGGTCTGCTGGGCAACGTGCCCCGGATCCTCCCCGCCGGGATGGCGGCCCGCATCGCCCGGGACGCGTGGGAGGTGCCGCCGCTCTTCGCGGCGCTGGAGGCGGTGGGCGGGGTCCGAGGCGAGGAGATGTGGCGGACCTTCAACATGGGGATCGGCATGGTCGTGGTGGTGCCCGCCGCGGCGGCTTCCGCCGCCGGTGTCTCCGCGGCCGGGCTCCCCATCGTTCCCCTCGGTGAGATCGTCGAGGCGAGGGACGGTCACCAAGTCGTCCTCCAGTGAGCTCGGGAGTCCGGGTCGGCGTTCTGGTCTCCGGTCGCGGCAGCAATCTCGACGCCCTCTGCTCGGCGGCGGCGTCCCCGGGCTTTCCCGCCCGGGTGGCGCTCGTGATCAGCAACCGGCGCGATGCCGGCGCCCTGGAGGTCGCGCAACGCTGGGGTGTCCCTGCCGAGGTGATGGGGCTCGGCCGTTACGGCCACGACGATCGCGCACGCGACCGCGCCATGCGTGAGCGGCTCCGCCTCGCGGAGGTCGAGCTGGTGGTCTGCGCCGGGTACAACCGCATCCTCACGGACGAGTTCCTGGCCGGCTTCCCGGACGCCATCCTGAACGTCCACCCCTCGCTCCTCCCGGCCTTCGGCGGTGGCATGCACGCCGTCGAGGCTGCGCTGGACCACGGGGTCAAGATCAGCGGGTGCACCGTCCAGCTGCTGGAGCCCGGCATCACCGACGGCGGGCCGATCATCCTTCAGCGGGCGGTGCCGGTTCACGAGGACGATGACGCCGAGAGCCTCCGCCAGCGCATCCACGAGCAGGAGTGGGTCGCCGTCCCGGAGGCGGTCAGGCTCTGGTGTGAGGGACGGATCCGGCGGGAGGGCCGGGTGGTCCGGATCACCTCCGCCCGGGCCGCGACGGACGCGCCCCACACTCAGGCAGACTCCCTCTCGTGAGGGCCCTGCTCGGCGTCAGCGACAAGACCGGACTGGTCCCCTTCGCCCGCGGCCTCCACGAGGCCGGGGTGGAGCTGATCGCGACGGGTGGCACGGCCAAGGCCCTCGCCGACGCCGGAGTGCCGGTGCGCCAGGTCAGCGACGTCACCGGGGCACCCGAGATGCTGGACGGGCGGGTCAAGACCCTCCATCCCGCCATCCACGCCGGCATCCTGGCGCGTCGAGATCTCGCGGAGCACATGCGCGCTCTGGACGAGCACGGCTACGCTCCGATCGATCTGGTCGTGGTCAACCTCTACCCGTTCACCGCCGCCGTCGCCTCCGGCGCCGACCGGGAGACGGTGATCGAGAACATCGACATCGGTGGGCCCACCATGATTCGCGCCGCCGCCAAGAACAGCGATTCGGTGGCGGTCGTGGTCTCGCCCGCCCAGTACGACGCGGTGCTGGGCGAGATCCGGGAGGCGGGAGCGGTGAGCCCCGCCACCAGCCGGCGGCTGGCCGCCGAGGCCTTTGCTCACGTGGCCGCCTACGACACCGCGGTCGCCGACTGGCTCTCCGCCGACTACGCCGGCGGGCCGATGCGCCAGTACTTCACCACCGGGGGCGCCCTCATCGCGGAGCTTCGCTACGGGGAGAACCCCCATCAGCGCGGGGCTCTCTACACCATGCCGGGGGTCCCCGCCGGGGTGGCCCACGCCCGCCAGATGCAGGGCCCCGCCCTCTCCTTCACCAATTGGTTGGACGCCGACGCCGCGGCCAGCCTGGTCGCCGAGTTTCCCGAACCCGCGGCGGCCGTGATCAAGCACACCAACCCGTGCGGCTTCGCCACCGGGGACGGCCCCCACGACGCCTACCGCCGCGCCCACGCGTGCGACCCGCGGTCCGCCTACGGGGGCATCGTCGCTCTCAACCGCACCCTCGATCTCGCCACCGCCCAGGAGCTCGCCAAGACCTTCCTGGAGATCGTCATCTGCCCCGGCATCGACGAGGATGCTGCCGCCCGGCTGGCACGCCGTGAGCGCCTTCGCGTCCTCGTCCTGGACCGTCCCGATTCCGCCGCCGCCTACGACGTTCGCAGCCTGAGCGGAGGACTGCTGGTGCAGACCCGCGACCGGGTGTCGGCCGACCGGACCGCCATGACCGTCGCGTCCCGCCGGCAGCCGACCGAGGCCGAGTGGGGCGACCTGCTGGTGGCGTGGAGGGTCTGCCGCCACGTCAAGTCCAACGCCATCGTCATCGTCGGCGACCGGATGGCCCTCGGGGTGGGAGCCGGTCAGATGTCTCGGGTCGAGGCCGCCGAGCTGGCCGTCGCCCGGGCCGGGGAGCGGGTGGCCGGGACAGTGGCCGCGAGCGACGCCTTCTTCCCGCTTCCGGACGGCCTCGAAACCCTGGGCAGGGCCGGCGTCGGCGCCGTCATCCACCCCGGCGGCTCCAAGAACGATGCCGAGGTGACCGCCGCAGCCGACGCCATGGGAATGGCGATAGTCCTGACCGGTGAGCGCCACTTCCGCCACTGAACGCCCGGGCGCCGCCTGCTCCTGAGCCAGTTTGGGGGTGTGACGGACGATCTGACGCCCGGGTCGCGATCCTGCAACGCGGGGAGATGCCGCGATGACGGACCTATGATCGAACTCCCCTGTCAGGGGTGTCCGGGCGTCACAAACGGGGCGGATGATGCAGAGAGCCTGGGGGTTTGATCACGTTTCGATGCCCGCGGGCAACATTGCGCTCGGCGCTGGTGGCGCGTGACGCAAGGGGCCGCGCGGACGAGCAGCGACGTCGTGCCGATGGGTGAGGCCGAGGTCGTGCCGCTCCGTGACCCGCGGGGCCGCGCGGGCCAGGCCGTCCAGAGGGCGCGCGACGCGTCGGCGGGACCCGCCGACGACTCGTCCGCCGCCGTCGAGGCTGACAGCGAGGAGCTCAGCTCGCTGCATCTGCGGCTGGACAGGCTGATGGCGCTCGACAAGCTCAAGTCCGACTTCATGAACCTGACCACCCACGAGCTGCGCTCCCCACTCGCGATCGTCTACGGGTACCTGTCGATGATGGAGTCGGGGATGCTGGGCGAGCTCACCGAGGGGCTGCGCGAGGCGGTCGCGTCCTCGATCCAGAGTGTGGAGCTGATGATGCAGCTGGTCACCGAGCTGGTCGAGATGGCCCGGCTCGACGAGACGCGCCTCGACCCGACCCGCGAACCCGTCGACCTCGCCGACGTCGTCGCCGAGGCCGCCGTCCGGGTCGACGGCTCGGAGCGCCACCGCCTCAACCTGGATCTCGGCACGGGACCGGCACCGGTCCTGGGCGATCGGGGGCAGCTGCTGCGTGTCTTCTCCAACATCGTCGACAACGCGGTCAAGTACTCGCCCGACGGGGGCGAGATCGGGATCCGGGTGCGGCGGGCCGGCCGGCAGGTGGCGGTCGACATCAGCGACCAGGGGCTCGGCATCGCGCCCGCCGACATGGGCCGTCTCTTCACCCGCTTCGGCCGGATCGTGACCACGGCCAATGAGGGGATCGGCGGCACCGGTCTCGGTCTGTACCTCTGCAGGGAGCTGGTCCGGAGGCTGGGAGGCGACATCACCGCCACCTCGGTCGAGGGCGAGGGGTCGACCTTCACGGTGCGGCTTCCTGGGACGACCCGCGGGGTGGCGCGCTCCGCGAGCTGAATCGCAGCCCGGGGTCAGCCTGCCGGTGCTCGGGGAGCCCCGCGCCCGCCCGCCGGGAGGCTGCGGATCTCCCGGGCCAGCAGCGCCGCCTCGACGGCTGCGAGGGCGGCGTCCGCGCCCTTGTTGCCGTGCTTGCCACCGGACCGCTCCATCGCCTGCTCCAGCGACTCGGTGGTCAGGACGCCGAACCCGCACGCCACCCGATGCTCCAGGGACACCCGGGTGACGCCCTGGGCCACACCGCCGGCGACCAGGTCGTAGTGGGTGGTCTCCCCCCGGATCACCGCGCCGAGGCAGACGATGGCGTCGGCAGCTCCCGACCGGGCCACCTCCTGGGCCGCGAACGGGATCTCGAGGCTTCCCGGTACCCAGTGGACCGCGATGTCGGCCTCCGCCGCGCCGTGTCCCGTCAGGGCGCCCATGGCGCCGCTCAGCAGCCGCCGGGACACCGCCTCGTTGAAGCGCGCCACCACGATCGCGATCCGCAGCCCGGTGGCGTCCACGCGCCTCCCATCCGCATCGCCGTCCCCGACCTTCATGGGGGTGATCCTGTCACATTCCCGGCGTGGCGCCCGGTCCGGGCGGGGTGCTCGGAGCCGTGTCCGCGGGAGGGGCCGCTAGCGCCGGATCGAAGTGGTGACCGAGCTTGTCCCGCTTGGTGCGGAGGTAGTCGATGTTGTGGCGGGTGGGGGGCGTGACCAGGGGCAGGTGCTCCACCACCTCGAGGCCGTAGGCGGAGAGGGCGAAGTACTTGCGGGGATTGTTGGTCAGCACCCGCAGCCGTCGCGCGCCGAGGTCGGCGAGGATCTGGGTGCCGATGCCATAGTCCCGGGTGTCGACCGGGAGGCCGAGATCGAGATTGGCCTGCACCGTGTCCGCGCCGCCGTCCTGCAGGGCGTACGCCCTCAGCTTGTCGAGCAGCCCGATGCCCCGCCCCTCCTGGCGCAGGTACACGAGCACCCCGCGGCCCTCCTGCCCGATCAGGTCCATGGCCAGATGCAGCTGCGCCTGGCAGTCGCAGCGCTGCGAGCCGAAGACGTCGCCGGTCAGGCACTCGCTGTGCACACGGCAGAGGACCGGCTCGTCGGCTCCCGCCGAGATCTCGCCGAGGACCAGGGCGACGTGGGGGTCGTGGTTGACGAGGTCCTCGTATCCGACGCAGCGCCAGACCCCCCAGCGGGTGGGCAGCCGGGTCTCGGCCCGGCGCACCACCAGCGTCTCGGTCTGCCGCCGGTGGCGGATGAGGTCCTCGATGGTCACCATCCGCAGGCTGTGGAGGCGCGCGAACGCGTCCAGGTCGGCGCGGCGGGCGACCACGCCGTCCTCGCGGAGGATCTCGCAGAGCACGCCGCAGGGCTCGCGCCCCGCCATCCTGCAGAGGTCCACCACCGCCTCGGTGTGGCCGGCCCGCTTGAGCACTCCCCCGGGACGGGCTCGGAGTGGCTGGACGTGCCCCGGGCGGGTGAAGTCGTCCGCCCCTCGCTGGGGGTCGGCGAGGTGGCGGATGGTGACCGCCCGGTCGTGAGAGCTGACCCCGGTGGTCACGCCCTCGCCGGTGGCGTCCACCGTCACGGTCATCGCCGTCTCGTGCAGCGACGTGTTGTGGTCGACCATGTTGGGAAGGCGGAGGCCGTCGAGCCGTTCCCCCTCGCAGGCCACGCAGAGGAGGCCT